>JAIVYC010000094.1:0-3717 GCA_048635645.1 Sulfurovum sp.
GGTATCTTTTGTTCCAGCGCGAACCGGATGGCTGAATTGATGAATCCCCTTACTATCGGGTCTTTTATTTTTGATGCGTGAAACTCTGGTGTTACTCCTATCTGCATGGGATAGAATTTAGTTTCAGAGTATAAAAGAATTTAGTTTTCAGTTCTCTTGATATTGAACACCTTTTTTTCCCCCTCTTCGAGTTCTTTTGAGGGGTCTGGGTTTTCAAGGAATGGGAATCTTGTTCTTCTCATCTTGAAGCTTCTTTCACAGAGGGTGCATGGTCTGTCTTCTGTGCTGTCCATTAGGATATGTTCTTGCCCTCTCTGATAGAGGATCGCATGTTCTGGGAATATCACTTTTTTCAGTTCTCCTTTTTCACGGTAGACGAACTCTGTGCCTTTCTCTTTTTCCTTTTCAGGGTCTTTTAGTATTTCTGCTCCTCTCTGAAAAAAGCTCACTATCTGTTCCTCTGTGAAGTGAGCCTTTGCTCCTTTTGTGTATAGTATCTGTTTTTCCATTCTTGGTGTTTGTTAGGTTCGGAGATATAAATACCCTCGACCATAACGTTTATATACAGCAATCCCCATCTCTCTTAATGATAAGTCTGTGCCTGTTTTTCCGGGACTCTCGGTTGAACGCAAGGCACAGGCTTCTTCTGACTTTTTTTCTCTAAAAGCTCAGGCTCTTCCGTGATTTGTTTGTATCTGATCGCAGCTCTTTCTCTTATACAGCTCTTTCTTTCAGGCAGTTGAGATCATCTTGTACATTCCATAAATGAAATACCCGAATGTCACGCCTGCTGCTAGCCTTATGATCTCGCCTGTTATCTGATATAATCGAAGGTCCTGTCCAAATATCCCTGTCACTGAGAATAGCTCAAGCACAAGGCTGAATGCTATTGCAAAAGCGGATATTGCAAGCATTCTCCAGTATACAGCTCCTCCTTGCGTGTAGTTTGCAAGGCGTTGCGCATAGTATGCGGAGAGCAGGAAGGCCACTACTGTTGAGAGCTTTAGTATTTCTATTAAGGATACGGCCATTATACTACCTCTTTTCCGGTCACTTGCTTTGCGACCTTTCTGGTTTTCTCTGTGAATACATTGTTGAGTTCAGAGATCATTTCCACGAACGCCTGGAGCGTTATTGTCTGGCAGACGACCAGATTAAATCCTGCTGAGACATCCAGATGTCCTGTTTCGTTTATCTGTATACCCTCAAGGACAATACGTGTTCGCGCGTCCTTTGATCCATTGGCAGTATCTCTTTTGCTTTCATCAAATTTTCTTGCCAAGGCAGTCGTTCCGAACATGCTGGAAAATTTTCTTACGCTTTTTTGAAACCGCGCTAGGCTTTCGAGGAGAACCCCTTCTTCTTTTGGGTTGATCTCATAAGTCAAGGGTATTGCATACTTTATACGTTCATAATCCATTGTTCTAAAAGATAAACCTCTTATGTATTTAAAAATCTTTACCTTATTTTTATATAGTCTGCTGTTCATCCAATCTTTGATGAAACTCCGCTTTTCCTCGTTGTATGTTGATGAGAACAATGCGCTTACTGAAGAAGGGCGCAAGTTAAGGGAGGCCTATATCTCTAAAGGGGGTCTGGATACCCATTTCTTTACCATGCTCCAGCCTCTCTTATGTGTAGGGATTGAAAAAGGTAAATTCCCAAAGCCTCTTCTCCCTCTTTTGAATGAGTTTGAGTCCAAGGGGATTGTCGTTGAGGTCAAGGAGAAAAAGCCAAAGCCAGAAAAGGACGCGGCTGCTTTGCTTGAAGCTAAAGAACAGCAGATAACAGATGATCTGAAAAAAGACCATGTCTTAACTCCGAAGAATAAGTCGGCCATCCTTGAAGAGGAACTGAGTTCTTCCCTTGACATGAACGATCTGAAGAACGGCAAAGAAATTATTCAGGTTCTTTTGTCTCTTTCAAAAGAGATCGCGGCAAGAGTGGTGTTCATAAAAGAGGTCAATGGGAAGTTCAAAGGATTTGAATGCAATGCCAGAACGGTCAGTGTTATCAAGATCAGGGTGGCCACTATTGTTTACAATGCCGTGAATGTGTACAAGTGTTTCGCATTGATGGACAAGAGGATCAGGGATGACAAGTCAGCTCGTGAGCCTGATTGCCTTACTGAGACCGTAACGATCAGCCGTTCAAAGAAGGCCGCGCTTTACATGATCGCCAACTTTCACACCGCTCCTGAAAGGTACCTCCTTGCGATCACTGCGCTGCATAAAGTTGGCGATGGCCTTGTTCTTTTGAAGGCAAGGAACGCAATCAAAAAGCTGGACAGGATCTTGGCATAGATTTTCCGCGAGCTTGGCGGTTGAGAAAAGAGAATAGGGAATGAAAATAAAGCTTTTTTTGATGGGTGCTTTAATCTTATTAGCCAGTTGTTCGCCAGCAAAAAACTCGCCAACCATTCGATTTCCTGTAGATTGGTTGGGAATTCCTGGGTATGGAATAAACATTGACCAGCAACGTTTTGTGGAACCTTCAGGTATCTGTTTTCATCCTCTTAGAAAAACTCTTTTTATCGTGAGTGATGAAGGAGAGATTGCTGAAATAAATACTGATGGAACCCCTGTTTTTAACCTGAAGATTCCCGGAGATTTGGAAGGAATAACAGTTAATCCTCAATCGGGGCTTCTGTACATAATAAAAGAAGGAGATGATGTCATTCTGGAGTTTGATCCTGATAAGAAAGAAGTCAAGCGAATATTTCCTATCAACAGAGAATTCCAGGGAAATGCCAACTTTCTCCAAAAACAGAAAGGCTACGATCAAGGGATTGAATCAATTGCTTTTGTCTCTGATAAGGATCATCCTGAAGGCGGGACTTTCTATGCGGGTAATCAATGGGACCCTCCCTGCATAATAGAAATTCTGGTTCCTCTTAGATCGAGTCGAGCTGAGACAGCCGAGGCCAGGATTATCCGGGTTTTACCCTTCAAAATGGATGATCCTGGAGGCATGTATTATGACTCAAAAACAGGGCATTTAAATGTTGTCAGCGATGCTTATAACATCCTGGTGGAGATAACTCTTGAGGGGAAACTAGTCAGAGAATATGCTTTCCTTGGGGACAACCAGGAAGGTCTTGCCAAGGATGATGAAGGATATTTGTACATTGCTCAGGGTGAAGGGGGAATCATCAAGGTCAAAGACCTGCGTTAATCTTGCTGGCCTTGCCTGTTCTACTCTTGATCAGTTTTCATATATTCTACGTCATGCTCTGTTTTTTTAGCTGATAATTTTTTGTGCTCTTGGAAGATTATAATGCAAATGATTATCCAGATCAAAACCAGAACAACATTGACCATGGCAACATTTTCGACAGTAAGAGCAAGATAAGTCGTCCCCAAGAAAACAAGAATGGCTGCTAACACATCGCCGGACCGGTGAAAGAAGGTTTTTGTCACAGCTTGGGCTTTGTATTTCTCTTCTCTTGAAGTTATGAGAAACAGGGAATACAGCGTTGTGTTCATAAGAGAGTAATCGGTGCCATTTTCCAAAGCTTTAACCCATTTTACCAATACCAGAAATGCTCCAAGGCTCACAAAGAAATATCCTCCCAGAACAAGTACTGGAAGGATGAAGATCGCCACCCTGACTCCAAACCACTTGAAGATCCGAGATACAACAAATAGCTGGACGAACATGCCGAAGAGATTCTGGATGTTGTAGAAGCCAGCATAGAATTTAGTTAAAAATTGTGGT
>JAIVYC010000095.1:0-3786 GCA_048635645.1 Sulfurovum sp.
GCGAACGCCCTCAAAGGGAAGAGATCTGCCAAGGTGGCTCCTGTACCCGGGCTGACAAGATCAGTGCAATGGCTCAGGGTCTCAAAAGACATCCTGCTCCTTGACTCCCCTGGCATAATACCTTTGATGGAGAATGAGAAAAGTCTCGCGCTCAAGGCTGCGATCGATGCTGACATGCTTAAGAATCCTTTGAACGCTGCAACCTGTATCCTTGATGTTCTCCGCAGGGATAACAAGGAGAGCATCCTTGAAACATATAGCTTGGAGCCCTCTGCGCTTGAGCTTGACAATGAAGAGATCATAGAGATGATCGCAAAAAAGAGAGGGAAACTCCTTAAGGGAGGAGAGCTGGACATTGAGACAGCGGCAAAGTATATTATACGCGACTGGTATAAGGGAAAGCTCTCAAGATATCCAAGCCAAAATAGGGATGAAAAGTAATATAAAGCAAAAGGGCACTATAGCTTGTTATGCGGGCGGAGAGCCTTGTATCAAGGTACTATGATAACCCGTGTTACCTATTCTTTCACTGTCTTGGACCTATGAGACATTGTTCAGGTCAAGTACCTTGTCTTTTACCTTCAGTAGAACTCCCTCATATTTCTTGAGCTTTTCTTCTACAGTGTCTCTCTCTTCCTTTAGTCGCGACGCGGTCTCCTCAAGGTCTGCCTTCTCATCTTTCAGCTTTACAACGGTTGCCTCAAGTTCCGCGGCTGTTTCTTCGGCTTCTGTCTTCGCTGACTTATGGGATTCAAGTTCCTTTACCTGTGATCTCAAGGTCAGGACCTCCTGAAGAAGAGTGTCCCTTTCCTCCTTGATCGTTGAGATCTTTGAAATGTTAGCATCAAGCATTGCCACAAGGTCTATCTTGCCTGAAGGGGTCGGCGCTTGGGCCTTTCTCTTTGGCTTTGGCACACCCTCTGGAAGCTCGATCGATTTTTCAACAGACTCTTTTTTCAGCGCTGGCTGTTCTTCCTGCATTGGTGTGTCCTCCACTTTTTTTATAGTGAATGTGCCGTCTGGCTGCCTCACTTTCACTATCTTCACTTTAGCCCCTGTCTTGAGGTCGTATACCTCCTGAGGGTTTTGCTCAGGTTCTCTTGATATTTTTTTCTTTAGATCATTAAGAAATTTCATGTTATCCCACTAGACTAACTAACACAGATTATATAAAAGTTATCACTTGCAGAGCTCACATTTCTCTGAAACGCCAGGTAGGATATCATCATGAAGATAGATCAGTATGACCTGGTTATAATGAGATGCTCAGGAGAGCTCAAGCACGGTCTCTTTTGGCACTCTCAGGGTGATCCTTCTGGATGTCCCCCTGTATCCCTTGCTTGTCATTGGCGCATCGATCAGTCTAAGGGTCTCAAGCCTGGAGAGATATTTCCTGAGGGTTCTTTCTGCGATCTTGCTTTTTTCGCAGCACGCCTCAAGAAGTTCCCCGCTTGAGAGTTCGCCTGAACCTGCGATCGCCTTTAATATTGTCTTTTCAGTATCAGAGAGGGCGTTCAGGAGTTCCTTTATGTAAATGTCAGAGGTCTTATTGAATATGGTCTCAAGGTATTTCCTCTTTGCTATCGTCCCATTCTCATCTGCCGCGCGGCCGCATTTCCACAGGCATTCAAGAGCAAGCCTGAGGTCGCCTCCTCTTTCTGCAGTGAACTCAGCCACCGCGCCTGTGACATCGTTGTCTATTTTGCCGGCTCTGAAAGCCAGTCTCACTCTCTCTTTCAGAATCACAAGTATCTCTTTCTCTGTGTATGGCTTGAAAAGTATCTCCTCATGCGCAAGAGAACTCTTCACCCTTCCATCAAGAAGCCTTCCTATGAACGGGTCATTGGATATCGCTATGATCCCTAGTCTTGCCCCGCAGCGAAGCAGGTCATAGAGGAGAAGGGAACCATCTCTGATAAGGAGCTGGTCAACCTCATCAAGGGCTATGATAGGTATCTGGCTCATGCCCTTTATCTGGGATTCAAAACGCTCGTATACTTCATCGGTCGCTATTCCTCTTCTTGGAGCTATCCCTCCAAGCGCGTTGAGTATCTTTGAGAGGACTGCATGCCGCGTATTGTACTCCCAGCAGTTTATGTAGATTGGGAGTAGCCGTTCATAGTCAGCAAGCTGCAGGAACACATACTTGACGACCGCTGTTTTTCCGACGCCTGGCGAGCCGAGAATAAAAAGGTTGTAAGGGCTTCTTCCTGATATTGCGGGCTTTATCGAGTTCGCAAGCTGTTGTCTCTGCCCTTCTCTCTGGGGAAGTTGCGCTGGAAGATAGTCTGTCTGCAGAACCTCCTCGTTCTTAAATACAGTGTCCTCACCATAATCAGAAAAAAGACCCATGCTTTACATTATGCGCTGGATGATATAAATAGATTATTCTACTTCTTCTGCCTCTTTGTGCTTTTTTTCTGCGTCTTTGTATCTTTCTTCGGTGTCTCTGCATCGGTCTTCTGTGTCTTTATGTAATAGACGCCCGCAGCAATAACGGCTGAGAACAGCACAAGGATAAGAGCGATCAGGCCTTTGTTTACCTGGGCTGCCTGCGGCGTCGGCTGTTCTGGTGTAGTGAGCTTTGGTAATTCAGGGGTCACTTCCTTTTCCTGCTTTTCCTCTTCCTCAGGCGTTTCCTCAGATTCTTCTGCCTCTTCTGGCTCCTGGGCCGCAGCCTTTAATTCGCCTGTGATCGCGAATACAGAGAAGCCGGGCGTCTCGGATTCATAGTAGTAGGTTGTTGAGGTCTCGCTTGTCTTGACCGTCTTTAGGGCCTGCCAGCTGCCGGAAGTGTATCGCATCAAGGCAACTGTTGATGGGTCTATGTTGTTCTGCACAAGCCAGTCCCGCTCTACAGTGAATTTTATCTTTGCTGTGTTTATGTCTGAAGCCTGTATACTTGTCGCTGTTATGGTGAGATACCGGTAGACCATTCCTTTTGAGGCGGAGATTGCCTCTGTGACAGATGCTGGCTTCTCATTGTTCTTCTCTACTGCTAGCACGACAAGCGTTGCATCGGTGTTCAGGATCAGTTCTATCTCAGTGACCGCGAGTTCTGGTTTTGTGAAACTCGCGTTTGCTGGTTCATTCGGGAGTATCTGTGGGATCAGCTTGGACTCTTTCACGATCTCAGGGCCTGGAGCTGGTGCTCCTCCAGCGCCTCCTCCACTGTCAGCGGGTGGTGTCTCACCTGACGAACACTCGGTTGTGGAATAGCCACCAGAGCAGCACCAACCGCTCGTGCGCAGCACGCCATCGCAGATGCATGCTGTCGTTATCTGGGAACCAATGGTACACGCACCGGCGCTTGAGGTCACATTGACTGAAACTGTCTTTGTCGCCTGATTTGCGTTCGAGGCTGTTGCGATAAGCGTGAACTCATAGACGCCTATTGATAGGATATTGTAATGCCATGGGCTTGCTGCAGAGGTGGATGTGACGGTTCCTAGGCTTTTGGTCGGATTGGTCTCTGGCACTGTGGAAGATATGGTAACATTGACGCCTTGCGCCTCATAGTTGCATACACAGCTGGTGACCGAAGCGCTTATTGAAAAGGGATCGCCTGCGGTTGGTGTTTGGTCTGATGAGGATGCATCAAGGGTCAGGGTGCAGGCGCTTGGCTTTACGCATGGGGTCTGCTGGTCATTGCCGTTCGAGACCGTGGCGCTTGCGGAGGAGAGTGTTGTGGTTATTGTCTGCTGGCCGCTTCCCACTGCGTCGATCGAGAAGGTCTGGACATTTGAGCTGCCTGAGTCTATCGTGAATGACTTGCTTGCAGTGGCA
>JAIVYC010000096.1:0-3714 GCA_048635645.1 Sulfurovum sp.
CTGTCAGGAGTGCCTACAACGAACCACTGGCCTGAATATACATATCCAACGAGCTTGCCGTCTTGCGCGAGTCTTGGGAAAACATCCTTTTCTATCATTGAATGTCCTTCAGGGATATAGTCAAGGACCCTCTTGTCCAGGATGTGGACGCCTGCGCTTATGAGGTTTGATGGAGGGTTCTTTGGCTTTTCAAGGAAGCCGACCACCTTGTTTCCCTGCATTTGCACTACGCCATAATTGGTTGGATCTGATACTGCTATGAGGCTTATTGTTGCAAGCCCTCCCTGCTTTATATGGAAGGATGAGAAGTCCTGTATGTCAAGCTTGGAAAGCACATCCCCATTCAGCATCAGGAACTTGTCTTTGAGCTTCTTTTTCGCAAGCTTCAGAGGTCCTGCGGTTCCCATCTTTGTCTCTTCGTGGACATATTTTATGTCTATTCCCCACTTTTCCCCATGCCCGAAATAAGCTATCATCTTTTCAGAGAGATGCCCGACCGCTAAGAGCACTTCTTCTATCCCGTGTTTTTTCAGGTTTTTTATCAGGTGCTCTAATATGGGTTTTCCTTTCACAGGTATCAGAGGCTTTGGTATCTCATAGGTCAGGGGTCTGAGCCTGGTGCCTTCGCCGCCTACGAGTATCACTGCCTGGGTGATATCATTGCCTTCCAGGGCCTTCGCCAGCATCATCTCGACCGCATGCGACCTGTTCCGTATCTTCATGCCGTCGATGTGCCTGTCGACCTTTTCCAGCAGGTCTCTTCTTATTGTGAGTGAGATCCGTTCCCTTTCCATTTTAGCCTCCTTTGGGTATGATAATGGAGTATCCTCTAAGTAGGATAGAATATTACCCTATAAGTATGATAAAGTATTACAAAGTATTATATATAGATTTTTATGGGCTATTTTAGGGTCTCCAACTGGCCTGTGACCTTGTCTATTTCTGCTTCTGGCGCCGGTCCTATGGCAAGGGCTGTTGTTGTGCCTGGCTCTAGTTCTGTGAGCCCTGCATCCTGGATCAGGCAGGTCGGGAGCTTTAGGGCCATTGCCTTTTTGCGCAATTCCTCCATCTCTTCAAGCGTGTCTATTGAAAGCACGACCTTTTTCTGGCCTTCTCTCTCCCAGTCCTCGATATAGTTCTTCCTTGTCTTGAAGGCTCTTTCATATGCGCCGAGAGAGGCATGCGCTACTTGGACCGCTGTCTTTCCCTTTGAAAGCTTCAGATCTTTTCTTACTATGATTACCTGTTTGAGTCTCATTTTTCCTCTCAGGATGGACTTCCAGGCCTCCATGAATATATGGCTTGAAAGTCTCATGCCATCCCAGAAACTGATATGGGATGTTTCTTCTCCGTATCTTAGGGATACTGGTATCTCTTTGATTTTTAAACCTTTGCGCGAGGCGTCTATGATCAGGTCAGCCTCTATCTCGAATCTTGTCGGCTTTAGGGACAAAAGCTCGGCTGATCTTTTTCTTATCGCCCTGAAGCCGCATAAGACGTCTGTGAACTTGCCTCTGCTTGCGATGCTTACTCCTGCGTTCGAGAGAGCGTTTGTAAGCTGTCTGAACTTTGGGGTGTTCTGAAATCCTTGTTTGAACCTTGAGCCCAGGACAAGGTCCGCCTCATTGTCGAGTATTGGTTTTATCAGGTGGTGTATCTCTTTAGGGTCATGCTGGTTGTCAGCGTCAAGTAGGATAACTATGCTCCCTTTTGCCTTTTCAATGCCTGTCAGTATGGCCTGGCCCTTGCCCTTGTTTCTTTCATGGACTATCACCTTTGCGCCTGCTTCCTTTGCTTGTTCAGCTGTGTTGTCTTTTGAGCCGTCGTCAATGACTATGACCTCATATGCCTCTGGTATCTTTGAGATTACCTTCTTTATGTGGGCTCCCTCATTATAGGCAGGTATCACTATGCTTATCATATGTCAAATCAAAAGATATTTAGTCTTTAATAGTTAATTGTTGAAATATGAGGGTTCTTGCAGGCGGTGTATTCAATATTCTTCATCCAGGGCATGTTTTTTTCCTTGAGGAAGCGAAAAAGCACGGGGATGAGCTTATTGTGGTCATAGCAAGCGACAAGACAGTCCTTGAGAAAAAGGGTTTTCTTTTGTTCTCTGCAGAGGAGAGAAAGCTTATGGTCGAGGCCTTGGAGGTCGTTGACAGGGCTGTTATTGGCTCTGATTCTGACTTCATGAAAATAGTTGAGATCGAAAAGCCTGATGTCATCGCGCTTGGAAGTGACCAGAAGTTCTCAGAAGAGGAGTTGTCCGCACAGTTGAAAGAGCGTGGATCGAATGCAACGGTCGTCAGGGTGAAAAAGTATCTTGAGCATTATAGCACTGGCAGGCTGATTAAGAAGATAAGAGAGCAGTAGTTGCGCTCTACCACCATTTCTTCAGGCCCATTGCCTGGTCTGTCGCCTGCATTGACCTTATTGGGTCTGTTTCAAGCTCAAGCATTGCTCTGATGCAGTCAATGTTGTCTGGCACTACATCGGATTCCTGGTGTATTGCCTGCATATAGAAGAGCTCGTTTCCCTGGACATTTACGCTTTCCTTCCAGACGCATATCTCAGGCATGTCAGACCTTTGTCTTCCAAGGTCCTTTGCGAATTCCATTACTTCTGCAGTGCTTGTTATTCCTTCTTTTGCTGAGATAAGGCGTATTCTTGGGGAGTCCTGGAACCTCTTTAGTATGGCCTCTTTTGATACCTTGTCCTTGAGCTCGACCATCACTGAGTGGAAATGCATCAGGGTGGTCGGAACAAGGATCGCGACAGTTGTTATGTTCAGGTGTGGCATCACGGTCTGCACATCAGGCCCATGATGGGATGGGACCTCAGGCGGGTTAGGAACTATGGCATTTATCGGTCCTTTTTTTGATTCCTTTGGATCTGCGCCTCTTCGTATCATGACCGCGCGTACTTTTTCTATCTGGCTTTCCTGCTCTACCGCGTTCAGGGTCCTTGATAGTCCTGTCGTGTTGCAGGATACGACACGGACGAATTGTTTTCCTATTGAATCCGAGTAATTTGATACTGCATTAAAGCTTGTCTCTGCTATTCCTGCCTTTTCTCCGCCCTGAAAGATAGCCTTCTTGTTCTTCGGGATATAGTATTTCTCTTTGTTCATGGCCCCTGCTTTCCCCGGGGCACAATCAACAATGATATCGCATTTATCTATCAGGTCTTCGAGCGTGCCTTCCACAGGTATCCCTGCCTGTTTGAAACTCTCGAGATTTTCCGGTACAGCCACATATAAGGGATAGCCTTTTTCAACTGCAATCCTTGACTCGTTGTTTGGCCGTGCTTTTGCCACTCCAATGACTTCCATGTCCTCTTGCAGGGATATTGCGTCAGCAACCCTCTTTCCTATCGTCCCGTATCCGTTTATCCCTACTTTTGCTTTCACTTCTTCTCCTTTTGCCTCTTGGCAGCGGCTTTCAATGCCTCTATTACAGGAAGACGCTCTCCTGCAAGGAAAAGTATTGCTGCGCCGCCGCCTGTGCTTACGTGCGAGAGCTTGTGTGAGAGATTCATCTGTTCTGCAGCTGTTGCCAGATGCCCTCCGCCAACGACCGTAAAGGCATTCTCATTTCCTGCCATTGCCTTCAGCAGGTCATGCGTGCCTTTTGCGAACTCTTTTGATTCAAAATATCCTGACGGGCCGTTCGCAAGGATCGTCCCTGCCTGGCTCAGGATGTACGCATATCT
>JAIVYC010000097.1:0-3656 GCA_048635645.1 Sulfurovum sp.
CAGGACTCCTTATAGGTGAGCATGGAAGGGTCGACCTTCAGGGACTTAGTGAGAAACTCATGGCAAAGCTCAACTGTCTTTTCCTTGAAATATATCTTATCCTTTCGGGTGTTAAAGGCATGATGGGCCATCATCTCAAAAAGGGTCAGATGCCTTCCTGTCTTCCCGACATTGTCAATGTCAGTGAACCTTACGCACGGCTGGGAGATCGCAAGAGGATTCGCAGGAGGGTCAGAAGAACCGTTCAGGACCCAAGGCTGGAAACAGGCTATGGATGCGATGGTGTAATAGATGTCCTCTCTCCACCTTGCAACTGTCGGGTACCTCGAGATCCGCGTATGACCGTTCTTCTCAAGAAAAGAAAGGAAAGCCTCACGCATGCTTGAAAGGGAATACTTCCTTCTCATGGTCTTCTCGCCAAGGAAAGAATACTCACTGCAAGGAGGGTCCCCGCACACGTTCGCATCGGCCAGGGACCAGAAATAGCTGCCGCAGGATGCGCACTTCATCCGCCTGAAGCCCTGCTCCTTGAAAACAGCAAGGTTGATAGGTTTCATATTAGCGGTTAGGGGAGGGGATTTATATTTGTTTCCACCTACTCAATAAAGAGAAGGATAAAATAGATAAGTAACCAGGTCCAATAGGTGAGTAAAATGGAAGATACGGAACTCCTGATGGAAACTGCGAGGAAAAGGGGCAGGATGACCTCAACGATAGAACTGTCAAAGGGAATGGACTGCTCACAGCAGACGATATCAAGGAGACTTGGCCAGCTGGAAAAAAACGGGTTTATCAGGAGAACGGTCACGCCAAGAGGGCAAAGACTGGAACTGACGCAGAAAGGGAGGGATGCATTGAAACGGCAATATAGCCTCCTGAAAGAGATATTTGAAGGCAGCAGGAAGATGGAGATAAGAGGGACAGTGGAATCCGGGCTCAAAGAGGGCAGATACTACATGAGCCTGCCCTATTATAGAAGACAGATCAGGCAGAAACTGGGGTTCGAGCCGTTCCCAGGCACACTGAACATAAGAGCAGGAACAGACGCGCTCACGCTGAACGAGCCGGTGAAGATAGATGGATTCAGCGGAAAAGACAGGTCATATGGTGCGATAAACTGTTACAAAGCAAAAATAGGCAAGCTCAAAGGAGCCATAATATTCCCTGAGAGAGCGCATCACACCGGAGTGATCGAAATGATAGCCCCGGTCGAACTTAGAAAAAAACTCGGGCTCAAAGACGGGGATAAAGTCAGGATAGAGGTGTTGTAAATGAAGACATACTGGATGGTCGCAGGAGCGATGCTATCAGCGATCGCTGTCATATTTCAATTGGTCCACGGGGTGATAGGTATAAACACAGGATTTGGGATGACGGTCGACCTCGTGGGAGTCCCGATACTCCTTGCGTTCTTTCTCTTCGGGCTTCAAGGCGCGCTATACACATCAGTGGTCACCGCGCTCGCGATCACGCTCATAGCCCCTGAATCATGGCTCGGAGCAAGCATGAAGTTCTCGGCCACGGTACCGATGTTCCTTATCCCGGCATACTACCTACTGTTCACCGGTGACAAGGTGCGGAAAATAGGGATAGCCTTTGGGCTTGGAGCGTTCACCCTGCTAGGGGTCTTCGTGCTCTCAGCATACACTGGAGTGTATACGCAAAGCGCGACAAGCAACACGCTGCTGCTAGGGCTCCTTCCAATAGTTAGCATTGCGGTATTCGCTTATGCGCTTGGAAACGTATGGGAAAAAATGAAACCTGATGCAGACTGGAAAACGCTTGGGAACTGGAAGATGGCTGGAGCCCTGATGGTCATAGGAATAGGTGCAAGAGGGATTGCAATGGTGCTTGCAAACTACTATTTTGCAGGACCATTGTTCTTTGGGATGAGCACAGAACAGATGCTTGCAGCGATACCATGGCAACTGGTATTCGGGTGGAACGCGATCCAAGGAGCCATTGAGTTCTCGATAGCATGGACCCTGGCATACAGGTTCAAGCTGGCAGAAAAATACGGGAAATGGTGATCCGGACAGAAGGGCTTGAAATAGCCTATGGAGAGAGAAAGGTACTGAAAGGAGTTGACCTGGAATTCAGGAAAGGGGAGTTCGTCGGCGTATTAGGAAGCACAGGCAGCGGGAAAACCACACTTGCCCAATCCCTGAACGGGATAATACCAAACCTTGTGAAAGCCCAGATGAAAGGAAAGGTCACAAGCCTTGGAAAGGACACGAGAGAAACGAGCGTGGCGGAACTGTCAAAAGAGATAGGATTCGTGTTCCAGGACCCTGACTCCCAGATATTCTCACTGAAAGTAAAGGATGAGATAGAGTTCGGACTGGAAAACCTAGGGATGGACAGGAAAAAAGAAAGGATAGAAGAGGCGCTTGAAAAGGCAGGGCTTCTGGAGGAGATAGGAGCGGACCCGAACACCCTCTCACAGGGACAGAAACAGAAACTGGCCATTGCAAGCGTGCTTGCGCTTGAGCCGGAAGTGCTGATATTGGACGAGCCTGTCTCAAGCCTTGACCACAGGAATGCCAGAGAGATATATAGGATGCTCGGAGCACTGAACAAAAAAGGAAAGACCATCATAGTCATAGAACACGACACAGAATGGATCGCAAGATATGCCACAAGAGCCATAGTGCTGGAAAAAGGGAGGATAGGGCTTGACGGGCCGCCTGAAAAGGTAATGATGGATAAGAGGTATAAGAGGATAGGGCTCAAAATGCCGTACTTTAGCAAAAGGCCCAAATGCTAAGGTATAAAGAAAAAGAGTCTGCAGTGCATAAGGTAGACCCAAGGGTCAAGATATTATGGGTCCTTGGGGTATCAAGCATGCTCCTGGTCGACAAGACGTTTGCTTTATGGGCGTTTGTCATTCTATTCGCAGGATATACGGCAGCAAGGATCTCAATGGTGAGAGCGTTCTGCGACCTGAAGATGCTTGTCCCATTCCTTTTGTTCCCTCTGGTGCTACATGCGCTCGCAGACCCAGGGGAAGTGATAATGAACATGGGAGCTGCGGATGTCACACTGGAAGGGGTCTACAAAGGAGTGCAGAACACTGGTGCACTGGCGGCACTGATCCTCTGCATACCATTGCTCATATACACCACAGAAACCAAAAAGATACAACAGGCGCTCTACTGGTTCAGGATACCTGCGAAAATAGTCTTTATGCTCACGATCACCCTCAGGTTCCTGCCGCTCATTCACGAAGAACTGGTCAGGATAAGAGTAGCGCAGGCAGTGAGAGGGCACAAGGCAAAAAGCTCTGTGATGCCGCTTATCCTTCCATTATTGCATAAGAGCCTTGCGAGAGCATGGAAGTTGGCCGTGGCACTGGAGACAAGAGGATTTGACCCTGACAAGATAAAGGTCAATGTCGAGCTGGAAGCGAATGCCCTGGACCACATGCTTTTTGCGCTTTTCATAGGACTTGCAGGGTGGCTGGTTTATTTTAAATAGAAAAGTTATTGCACTGGTTATTAGCAGCATAAAAACTATTATTCCAAATATTTTGATCTTCATACTATACCCCCGTAACATACTATACTAGTTATAAAAATCCCTATTTAAATGTATCGTATATATAATATTGTAGGATATGTGGGATTTCCAAATGAGTGGTTCTACTATTTAAAATC
>JAIVYC010000098.1:0-3701 GCA_048635645.1 Sulfurovum sp.
CCGGTGACCGGATCCATTAATAAATACGTCAGGAACACCCTTAACATTGGGTATTGAATTCTGCACATATTTTTCATATAGAGGTTCGAATATCAATGTATTACTGTATGGATCTGTGAATTCCTGGGTATCCCGATGATATTCTAGGATGACAATATTTGATCCATAGATGGATTTAATCGAATCCAATGCCTGTAATGTCCATAGATTATAGCTGAAGGGATTATTGGTATTGACAAATGCTTCCAGGAGGACAACCGAAGATTGATAACTGTTGGGATTTTTCGGATCCAGTACATTATCCCGGGGGAAATCATTACAATTTACAATAATGAAGATGGAAACCAATAGTTTAAAATATCTTATCCTCAATCTAATCTTAGCATGGACGACCTAGTTGAGAAACTCGTTTCAGGGGAATTAAAATGGCACCAGATAGACAAACTTCTTGATGGAGATTCAGCAAAGGCCACCGAGATCAGGAGAAAAGCAGTTGAGAAGATAACAGGCCTTGAGCTAAAGCACATCGCGCACCACAACATAGACATGAAACGCGCGATGAAAGTGAACATCGAGAACTCGATAGGTGTCGTGCAGATACCAATGGGGATCGCAGGCCCATTAAAGGTCAAGGGAGACTATGCTGACGGTGACTATATGATCCCGCTCGCGACCACAGAGGGTGCATTGGTCGCCTCTGTCTCAAGAGGCATAAGCATGATGAACAAGGCAGGAGGCGCATCATCTGTCATAATCAAGAAAGGCACGACCCGCGGACCAGTATTAAAAGCTCCTGACGCAAGAAAGGCAAGAGAGGTCGCGGACTGGGTGAACTCCAACAAGCCAGAGATCAAGAAGGTCGTTGAGGCAACAGACCCTTTCATCAAGTTCGTAGATGTCGTTCCATACCAGGTCGCGAACAACCTCTTTTTACGATTCATCTATGATACAGGAGATGCCATGGGAATGAACATGGTGACGGTCGCAACAGACAAGACGCTTGCGGTAATAGAAGAAAAGTTCCCGTTCCTGGTCCACATAGCCCTCTCAGGGAACATGTGCATTGACAAGAAACCCTCAGCCCTCACCCTGATAGAGGGAAGAGGGACATCAGTGATCTCGGAAATAGTCATACCAAAAGAACTGGTCTCAAGCGCACTAAAGAGCACGCCAGAAGCTGTCGCGGATGTATGCTACCGCAAAAATCTTTTGGGCTCTGCAAAAGCAGGCTCATATGGTTTCAACGCGCATTTCGCAAATATCGTTGGTGCCCTGTTCCTTGCATGCGGACAGGACGAGGCCCATATAGTGGAAGGCTCGCATGGTTTTACCACAGCAGAGGTCACAAAAGAAGGTGACCTATATGTCTCAGTGACCCTCCCTGCCCTTATGGTAGGCACTATAGGCGGCGGGACAGGCGTGGACACACAGACAGAGGCACTGAAGATCATAGGGGTCTCTGGCGGAGCAAAAGAAGCAGGCAAGAACTCAAAGACATTCGCGGAAATAGTCGCTGCCACGGTTCTTGCAGGCGAGATATCCCTCATGGGTGCATTAGCAGCAAGGCATTTGACACAGGCGCACGTAAGGCTGAATAGATAAAATTAATATCTTATTCAAGAAGTTTTGTCAGGAACACCGCAGTCTTCTTGTTGTAGATATTTTTTAGCTCTCCGGCATCAAGCACCTGCGTTTTCTCAATGTTCTCAAGAAGATGCGATGCTATCCCTTCTCTTTTCTCCTTAAGGAACCACTCAACAAGAGGCTTTGGGGTCCTGTGCTCCCTTTTTACCACTGCCACATACCTTGAGTGCTCTTCTTTGGCGTCCGGGTGCTTGTTCGTGAACTCCCACACGTTCTGCCTTAAATGTGAGGGGGGCCCGCGTATCTTCCGGTACATTGAGATCTTTGTCTCTTTCAGCTCGATGCCAAGGATGCATTTGCCATTCGCAAACTCCTTTTTCCTAAGGACCTCAAAATCCCTGTCTTTCAGGCACCTTGCTATTGAGTTAAGGGTCTTTCTCATCTGCGGGTAGAGTATGTCCTCAACTATCTTTGGCTTTGGGAGGATGATGAAAAGGAAGTTCTTTGCCTTTTTCCTGGCATCCTCAAGAGAGAGAGGCTTTATTTTCTTTGGCTCAAAGAGCTTTTCTTTTTCATCGCTTTCAAATAACTCTCTCATCAATTCCCTGAACTTTCCATAATTCTCACTGCTCACTGCTGCGGCCACATTCCTTTCAGGATCAACAGGATCAATGACAACAAGAGGCTCGTCAAATTCCTTTGCCGCTTGTTTCTCAAGCTCAATTACAACATCATCGTTCCAGCCTGCCACTGCTTTTGCAAGCTTGTCTATGCTCTTATATTTGAGTATCAGGAGCTCGCAGAGGTATCCTGAGAACCCCTCTATCTTCAGCTCTGCCCCGTATAGTTCATTCGCTCTCAAAAGCTGCTTAAGCAGGAGTACCTGGTCTTTTTCCTCTTCAGTCATCTGGGCAAGGATATATTTGACATGGAAAGGCGACCTGTCAACAGCGCTCTTGAGCTTCATCTCTTCCATCTTATAGCAGGGGACAATATCCACCTTCACCTTCTCTATCTTCCCGCGCACATAAGGATGCTGGGCATACCCGATCTCCCATTTTCCTTTGAGCTTCTTGAACGTCCTTTTTCCAAGGGAAAGGCCTTCCTTTTCCATCTGCTCCCTTTCCGTCTCCTCAGGGAAAAATACGAAGATATCAAGGTCCTTATTTCCAGAGGTCCAGGTGCCCTTTGCGATAGAGCCCATTGTCGCGGGGGAGTACTTCTTTTGTATTGCCTTTAGTACCTTCTTCTCGATCCTTGCAAGCTTCTTTATCTCCGGCTTCTTTGGCTTTATCTTTTTCAATACTCTTTCGTACATTTTGATCCTATCCCGAAATAAAGGGGTTTACCTATTTAATAGTCTTTGCTTTTTTTTTCAAATGTTTTTCGATCAGTGCTCCAAAACTTTTTTTAACTCCATTCCCCTATATCATTGGCATGCGCGACAAAGTTGAAATTTCAGAGATAGATAAATGGATGTCAAAACTTGATGCAGCCATGCCCGAGGTCAGCTCGAGCGGAGTGATCGGAGATTCGTTCCTGGCAAATATCAGGGCATATCATTTGGATTCAAAGCATTTCCTTGAAAAAGAGGATCTGGTCTATTCCTTTGAAGCAATAGTATGGGCATGGGCCTGGCTTGAATCAGGGGTCGAGGCAGGCGTGTTATCCTGTCCTTCTTCTCTCCTGAGCCGCCTTGATTAGGCCTTTGAACAAAGGCGCTGGTCTCTCAAGGCTTGACTTGAACTCAGGATGGAACTGGCTTGCAATGAAATAGGGATGCTCCTTCAGTTCGATCATTTCCATCAGGTTCCTCTCAGGATGCTTCCCGCAGAACACAAGCCCTTTCTCTTCCAGGGGGGCTATGAACTCTGGGTTGACCTCATACCTATGCCTGTGCCTCTCGTATATGAGCTCCTTTCCATAGACCTCTTTTGCCTTGGTCCCTTTTTCAAGCCTTGTCGGGTATGCTCCAAGCCGCATGGTCCCGCCCATGGAATCCAGGTCCTTTTGTTCAGGGAGGATGTCTATCACAGGAGCCGAGCTTTCCTTATCTATCTCAGTTGAACTCGCGTTCTTGATCCCGCATATATTCCTTGCGTACTCAATGGTCGCAA
>JAIVYC010000099.1:0-3724 GCA_048635645.1 Sulfurovum sp.
CCTCAAGCGCTTGTTTGGGTGTTTTTTCGTGCATTTAGGTTTTTTCCCAGTCGACCACTATCCGCTCTGGGTTCAGGGTGATAGAGTAAAGCCCTGAAGTGGTCTGCACAATGACATGATGTTTCCCGCTTTTTTCCCAGCTTCTCTTTACGCTTCCTTTTTCCCCGAATCTTGTGAGCACGAATTCCTTTGCGGCCTTTTCTATGGGGTTTCCAAGCGGATTTATCTTGTCAAGTATCGCAAAGGGGCCTGGACTCTCCTGCGCCGGCTCTGGGACCGCCGGGGTCTCTTCTTCCTCTAATTCAATGATGTCTCTTTTGCTGCGTTTTCTCGTTGTTTTTTCCTTGCGGGTCTTTTTCCCGAACATGAGCATCTGGCTTGGCATGTGCATCCCTGTCCTTGAGATCGCATAAAGCCCAAGCCCTGCGAATGCAAAGAGCGCGAGCAGGAACGCGATCTGGCTCTTGCCTTGTATCACAGAGAATGAGTATGCGATCGGAAGTCCTATGATAAAAGCGGTCACAGGGCTTCCTATCTTTTTCCCTGTGGTTTTCCTTATGACCGTGAACAGGAAGTATCCGAATGCCATTGAAAGGGCTACGGCTATTCCTATGACCAGGAGCAGTGTCCCGGTGAGCGCAAGAAAGAATTGTATCATGCCAAGATCTCCTTCACCACCCTATCTGTATCTTTTTTGGACAATATAAATGCAACCTCTTCTGCTTCAAGCCCTATCTCCCTGCTTATTTTTCTCGCCTGCTCCTTGCTATTAGCGAATATCTGCCTGATGAACCCGAGGTCAGCGTTCTTGACCCTGTTCCTTGACGAGTGCGTGTGTTTCCCTATCTTCCCGGCGACCGACTCCCTGATGCTCCTTGCCTTTTTGCTTGCGCTCATCCTGAAGAGCAGGTCAGGCACCTGATATTGCACGAACCCGCTCGGTTTTTCCTTTTTAGCAAGAGCGACCCCTGCAGTCTGGAGTTGCGTCTGGTATGCCAGAAACCTCCAGTACTGCTTTCTTCTTATCCTTCCCCTGAAAACATCCGCTCTTGACAGGACAGAGTATGCCTTTGCAAGCTCTTCTCCCTTATACTCGAGCGGGAGGTTGTGCGATACCCAGAGCATCACCTCATCCGGCGTCTTGTCTGTGCTTCTTGAGACCTCAAGCGCAGAAGCCAGAGACATGGTTTTGAATATGACCCTCAGGGTCTCATGTATCCCCATTGTACTGTCCCTTGAGCTCAGGACCTCCAGGTCCTTCTTTTCCAATTTCCCCTTCCCTTTCCCTGCTGTCTCAAGGTCTATGATCGCCGCTCTAATATCCCCTCCTGCTCTCAGAGCAATAGCATCAAGCACCTCTTTTTCCGTTTTTATCCCCTCTTTCTCAGCTATCCGCCCTAGCAGGTTTGAGATGGACCTGTAGTTGGTCTTGTTGAATTTCACTAGAAGGCACTTGTCCCTTATCGGCCTTAGTTTCTGGCTGTATGCATCCCCTGCTGTCAAGAGCACTGGGTATATGCTTTTCCTAAAGACCTCAGAGACCGCTGGCAGGGCTCCTCTATCTTTCCGCCCGTACAGCCCGTCTATCTCATCCAATAGTATGATCTTTTTGGTGCCAAAAAGGCTTGCCTGTGTGGCTGCTGTGAGAGCCTTCTCTTTTATCTTGTCCCCTGTCCTGTCTTCGCTTGCATTCAGCTCTATGAACTCATACTCTAGTTCCTGCGCGATGGTCTGCACGGTCGCGGTCTTCCCTGTGCCTGAAGACCCATGGAGAAGAAGTGGCTTGCTGCCTTTTTTCCAGTTCTTGATACCTTCAAGAACTATTCCTGTGTTCTTTTTTGAGAGTAGTTCTCCCACTTTTGGCCTGTGTTTTTCAATATAGCTCATTTTTTGCCATAGAGCGTGAATTGCGCGAGCAGGGCATCCAATTGTATCCGCTCGTCAGACCCTTCCACAAGCCTGAACTCATACTCCCCTATCTTGTCAATGAGCTCCACTTTCGCTTTGTCCTCTATCTCAAGCTCCAGGAGTGTCTTGTGCATCTGTTTTATCAGGTCAAGCCCTGAGAGCCCCTGTCTTATCAGTATGTCTTCCAGTTCCTTCCTGGCCTCTTTGAACCTGCCTGCCAGCGCCTTTTCAAGCACTTTTTTCACCTCGTCAGGGTTTGCCTGTGAGGTGACC
The DNA here is from genome assembly GCA_048635645.1 of Sulfurovum sp. Classification (GTDB taxonomy): domain Archaea; phylum Undinarchaeota; class CAZHTU01; order CAZHTU01; family JAIVYC01; genus JAIVYC01. The sequence goes on from JAIVYC010000099.1 coordinate 2,182, forward strand.
TCATAAATAGTCTCAACATCCACGTGTTTCCCTGTGGACGCTGCTGTCTGGAGCATGTTGATCGCGTTTCTCAGGTCCCCTTCTGAGAGTTCGGTGATCTTTCGTATGGCTTCCTCATCCACATCCACCTTTTCCTCTCCTACAATATAGGAGACCCTTTCCATCAGGTCCTCCTCTTTTATCGGCCTGAACCTGAATATGCTGCATCTTGATTGTATCGGCTCTATGATCTTTGAGGAGTAATTACATGACAGTATGAACCTGCATGTCCGCGCATAGTTCTCCATTGTCCGCCTGAGCGCCTGCTGCGCCTCTGTCGTGAGCGCATCCGATTCATCCAGATACACCAGCTTATATGGCGCGTCCCCGAATGCTTTCAGCCTGGCAAAGTCCTTTACCTTATGCCTTATGACATCTATCCCTCTTTCATCAGAGGCGTTCAGCTCAAGTATGTTCTGCCTATACTCTTCCCCAAATAGCTCTCTTGCTATGCATATGGCTGTGGTTGTCTTTCCTGTGCCTGCAGGTCCTGTGAAGAGCAAATGCGGAAGTGATTTTTCCTTGACAAATGACACTATCCTTTTTATCGCCTCTTTCTGCCCTGCTACATCCCTGAGTCTCTTTGGCCTGTATTTCTCTGTCCATATTTCCACTATTACCACCCTATAGTAACCTTAATTAATTACTCTTTTCTTAACCTGAAGATATTGGGATTAGATATATAAATAATGAATTGTATCCTTTGATTAAAATGCAGGTCTCAAATTACCCTTCACATATAGCAATAATCCCTGACGGCAACAGGCGCTGGTCAAGGGAGCATTCAGTGCCGATAGAGGTAGGGTATGCAAAAGGCATCGAGGTTCTTGAGTCTGTCTCAAAGTGGTGCCTTACAAGCACGCCCATCCAGCATGTCACTGCTTACGGTCTTTCTTCAGAGAATATCCTGCGCGCAGGCAGCGAACTATCCGTTCTTTTCTCCCTTTACGAGGAGCAGTTCCGGCGCATCTGCACGGATCCCATAATAAAAGACAACAACATCTGTGTGCGTGTGATAGGCGATACCTCTCTTCTCCCTGCTAACGTGCAGTCCGCCATCTCAGATGCTGAGAAAGCAACATCCTCAAATTCCTCACGCTTCCTTAACGTTGCCCTTGGCTATGGCGGTAGAGAGGAGATACTTCGCGCCTTGAAGAGCATGGTATCTGAGATGAAGCTCAAGGATCTGGATCTCTCATACATCACAGAGGCCAATCTAAAGACCCACTTATACACCAATGGCACTCCTTACCCTGACATGATAATCCGCACTGCTGAGAAACGCCTTTCAAATTTCCTTGTTTGGCAGTCTGCCTATTCAGAACTGGTTTTTGTTGACAAATTCTTCCCTGATTTCACTATCAGCGACCTGGAAAAGGCCCTTTCTGATTATTCCTCAAGGCAAAGACGATTCGGCAAATAGTTCACCTGAACACATCCAATTATTTGAACACCTCAAGAACGCCTGCTATCTTCCTTCTGTCCATCTTAAGAAGTGTGCTTG
>JAIVYC010000100.1:0-3587 GCA_048635645.1 Sulfurovum sp.
GGCAGGCTTCTCAGAGGGGGTCTCCTTTTTCTCAGAAGGTTTCTCTTTCTTCTCTTCAACAGGTTTCTCCTTCTTGGGTTCTTCCTTTTTCGCCTCAGCCGGTTTCTCTTCCTTCTTTGCTGGTTTCTCTTCCTTCTTTGCAGGCGTCTCCTTTTTTCCCTCGGCTGGTTTCTCTTCCTTCTTTGCCGGTTTGCCCTGTGAGATCGTGTTTATCTGTTCCACAAGCTTTGAAAGCTCCTTTTTAGCAGAGCCTTCTTCTACTATCACGACAGATGCAGCAGGCACTTCAACGCCTGAAGCTCTCCCGAGTTCCTGTCTTGTCGGCACATTCACGCATGCAATGTCCTTTTCCTCGCATAAGAGAGGTAGGTGTGCGACTATTTCAGGAGGGGTGACATCATTTGCTATGTACACTAGTTTTGCCGTTCCTCGCTCCACTACTTTTGTTACTTCGTTCGTTCCTCTTTTTACCTTGCCGTCTGTTTTCGCAAGTTCCAATACTTTTAATGCTTTGTTCACCATTTCAGGTGGTATCTCTGTTTTTGTCATTTTCAGTTCACCTCTTTCATCGCAATCCTTTGAATTGCTCTCATAGGTATATATGAGCTAGATATGTCATTTGTGTGTGTAATAGGCTGTTATTCGCTTTCCGGTCCCTGTCACTCTGACGAAACCGAACCGCTCGAATTGTATTATTTGCCCTGTCTTCAATTGCGCGCATTCATCTTCAGCAAGACCTTCAAGCAATTCCCCATTAGGCATATGTACCTGGCAGGGGATCCCTTTCTTGACCCATTGTATCTTTGGATCTATCTTTTCTGCACCTGTATACTCTGCGCGCAAGTCTCTACTATGTACTTGCACATTATATAAATCTTTCAGTCTTATTGGACCTTTGCTCTTTAAATCCTTTTCGGAGACCCAAAGCTCAGGGTTTTCCTTAAGCGAGTACTTCCTGTGACCGAGTTCCGGCCTCATGGGGTGCTTGGGTATCTTGGCCTGTTTGGCAGGGGCTCCGTTGATGCGTATCTTGACGGGTCTTTCAACGAAAAAGTATCTCTCTGCATCCGGTTCTATCTGTTTTCTGTTTATGCTGTAGAGATTCTCCCAGCTGAAAGTGAGATCTACCTGTTTTACGCCCACGTCTTTCATCGCCTGTCTTATGGCTCTTGCCTGTATCCCTCTCTTGCGCAGCACTTCAAGGGTCGGGAGCCTGGCATCCTCCCATCCGGCCAGCATTCCCTCTTCTATCGCCTTTCGTATCTTTCTCTTGCTCAGGGATATCTCTGCATCCAGGTTCATCCTGCCATAGTGCACATATTCAGGAGGGTTCCATTTGAAATGTTTGAAAAGGTATCCTTGTCTTTCTGTGTTATCCAGGTGGTCCTTTCCTCTCAGCACATGCGTGATCCCCATCAGGTGATCGTCCACGGCAACTGCAAAGTTCATCAGCGGCCATGCCCGCTCGTCTGACCTTGGATGCTTCTCGGCCACCACCCGGAAGGCAGGCCAGTCCCTTATGGCAGGGTTCTTGTGTGAGAGGTCTGTCTTTATCCTTACGACATATCCTGTGCCTCCTGTGAGCATCTTTTCCCAGCGCTCTGCATGCTCATCTGGAGGAAGGTCCCTGCATGGGCAGGGTTTCTTTGCATCAATTGCTTTCTTGAACTTTTCCGGAGCGCAGTTGCAGGCGTATGCATCTCCTGAGCTGATCAGCATGCGCATGTGTTCCTGGTATGTCTTTATCCTGTCTGACTGCAGGTGGGTCTCTGAGATAGTGCATTCCATCCATTGCAGGTCCTCAGGTATCTTCTTGTAGGATCGGGGGTCTATGCTCTTGGCATTCGTGTCTGACATGCGGAGAATGAGCTTTCCCTTGTACCTTTTCGCGTACTCGTCATTCAGGACCATTGCCCTTGCATGGCCCAGGTGGAGTGGGCCTGAGGGTGAGGGCTCGAACCTGAGGACTATCTGCTTGTATTTGTCTGCATTAGAGAGTGGAGGGAGTTCCTTTTTCTCTTTTTTCCTTTTTTCTATCTTTCCCCCAAGAGCCGCGAATTCCTCCTGCTGCTCTTTTTTCTCCAGTGCGTTCACCTTCTTGACCTCTGCCTTCACTTCTTCCAGCAGGTCCTTGGCTTTCTTGCGGAGTCCTGGGTCCTGGGATAGGAGAGAGGTCAGCACTGCTTTGGGGTCTGCAGTGCCGTTGTGCTGTACTGCGTTTTTCAGTGCAAGCTCGCGTATCTTTTTCATTTCGTGCACCGCATGGATCACTTGATCTCAAGTCTCTGTTCATTGTGCATCAGATGCACGGTCTTTCCAAGGTTGTATTTCTCGTCCATGTTTATCTTGTTCATTTCTAGGGCAAGCTCGGCGTATTCCGCGAGTTTTGTCAGGTTGCCATGGCATGGCACTATGTGTTCAGGCCGCAGAAGTGAGAGAAGGTCCCTGTGGTCTTCCTTGCTTGCATGCCCTGATACATGGACCTCGTCGAATATTCTTGTTCCCTGGGATTTTAGCTTCATGTCAAGGCGGTACCTGTTCTCCTCATTTACCGGTGTTGGTATGGTCTGTGAGGAGAAGACTATCTCATCGCCTGGCTGGAACTTGAAGTTGAACCTGTTGTTGGATATCCTGTCAAGCACTGAGTTAGGCTCTCCCTGGTGGCCGGTGCAGAGTATCATGTAATCGTCCCGGTCTTTCTTTATTTTTGAGAAGGCATTGCTCATTCCTTTTGACTGGCCGAGAAGCTGCACGTCCTTTGGAATTTGTATCATCTTTAATTTCTGGGCTATTGAAATGTATTTTGCCATTGACCTGCCCATTATCACAAGCTGCCGGTTAAGCTTTCTGGATATCTCAAGTATCGTGCGCACCCTTGCTATGTGGGAGGCGAACGTGGTCACTGCAAGACCCCGGTCGTGCCTTCGCCCGAGTATCACATCCTCCAGCATGAGCTTTGCCACGCTTTCGCTTGGTGTCTTTCTTTTTCTTTCTATCCTCACTGTCTCTACTATGAGCGCTTTGAGCCCTTCATTGCCCAATTTTTCAAGCCGTTTATAATCGGGTTTTGCTCCCATTGTGGGAAAATTGTCGAGTTTGAAGTCATTCGCGTATAGGACCGGGCCGTCTGGCGTGTGGAGCACTGAGAACACTGTGTCTGGTATGCTGTGGGTCGTGTGTATGAACTCAAGGCTCAGGTTGTCTGAAAGCTGCAGTTTCTCCCCTGCTTTCATCATCAGGAGGGGGTTTTTTGGCCTGCCCTTTCTGGCATCTCTCATCATATCATCTATGATCTCTATCGTAAATGGTGTTGAGATTATTGGGGCATCGAACTTGCCTGCAAGCTTTGGTATCGCGCCTATGTGGTCAAGATGCCCATGGTTCGAGACGATGCCTACCACTTTTCCTTTGACCTTGTCAAGAAGATTGACATTCGGCACTGCCCCGAGGTTTATCAGTTCCTCTGGTGTTGATTTCTCGTATCCCCCATTTTCCTGCATGTTTATTATGCGTTCCATGTGAAGGCCGATGTCGAATATTACGATCTCGTCATCATACTTCACGGCCGTGGAGTATGATGACGAGAT
>JAIVYC010000101.1:0-3701 GCA_048635645.1 Sulfurovum sp.
GACCTCCCTGTTCTCTGCATTCAAAAGCTCAAGCTTCAGCCGCCTCTTGGCAGAAGAAACCCTGCTCCGCCTGAGGGCTGCTATCCTTTTTTCAGTGTCAGCCCTCGCCTTGGAGAGGCTGGCCTCTGCCTCTGCCCTTGCATTGTCAATGCTTTTCCTGGCATCTGCCTCTGCCTGATCCTCAAGCCTTCTAGACTCTGCTACCGCAGAATCCCGTATCGTCTCTAATATTGTGTCCAGACTCATTATTTGCCCAGCATAAAGATCAACATCACAGAGACCAGAAGACCAAAGATGACCAGGGTCTCAGGAATGACCGTCAAAAGCAATGCCTTGCCGAACAACTCCTCCTTCTCGGTCATAGCCCCTATCGCAGCAGTTCCGATCTCCTTCTCTGCAATAGCTGCAGCATACGCAGATATGCCGATCGAAAGGCCTGCGCCGATCGCTATCAATCCAGTGTTTATATCAGTTACCATTTTTACACCTCCTTATATTCGCCAAATGGTAAATATTTAGTCCCCCCTCCAGCATAGAACTTGGAGAAAAACTCCACGTAATGGAGCCTGAGAGAATGAAGAAAAGAGCCAAAAGACCCTATCACTATGTTAAGGCCATGGCCCAGGACCAAAAGCAGGACCATGAAAACAAGCCATATCCCGCCCTTGACAAAGAGCATGCCTGCGAAAAGATTCACCACGAACGCGATCGCGACCGAAGAAAGGCCAATGGCAAGAAGACGTGAGTAGGATAAGAGATTGCTCAAAAGCCCGACCACCTCTATGATACCTATCATCCCCTCGCCGGCGATAAGAAGACCCAAAGAGAAGATGAGGGCCACGACGCCGTAAGAAACGGGAACAGTGATCAGTTGCATGTAAGAGAGCGCGATCGCAGCCACGCTCAATTGCAGGAGGATCCAGCTTGCCTTCTCCTTGATGGCACTAACAAAACCATGCTCACTGAGAACATTGAAAAACCCGACGATATAACCGGCATTCACATGGACCACGCCTATGCCTATTGAAACTAGGAGTATCGGGATGATATCATGCATCCTGGAAAAAAGATGCGGGAGCTTATAATGGCCGAGCTCCTCAAGGCCGAAAAACTCGCCGAAAACAACACCAAAACCAATGGTGACCACGCTTGAGTAGATAAGGATAGTGAAAAGACTCTGCCAGCCAGGAGACCTGAACTTTCTCTTGAGCAGGCTGAAGATTATGAGAGTGGTAAGGCCATAGCCTATGTCACCAAGCATAAAACCGAAAAAGAAAGGGAAGAATAGGAACATGAGAGAGGTCGGGTCAGATTCGCCGTACTTCGGCAGGGTGAAAAGACTCACCAAAGGCTCATACGGCTTTACTGAAGATGGGTTTTGAAGAGCGACCGGGACCTTCATATCAGAGGTCTCATCAGACACCCTTGAAACATGACAAGTGCCAGAGAGTCTCTCCTCAAGCAGGGAATAGGAGTCTTTAGGCACGAAAGCATCGATACTGAAAGTGTTCTTTGAAAAGAGGAATTTCAACGGCACCTCTGCCTTATCAGCCTCAACAGAAAGATACCGCTCACCATCGGCAAGGAAAGAGCCATGCTCATTCTTAAGAGAGTCAAGCTCGCGCCTGGTCTTCTCAATAGAGGCCTGGACCCGCGCTTTCTCGGAAATGAGGCTCTTGCGCACGTCAGAAGGCCTTCCTGAAAGACCAGGCACCTGAACCTCATCAAAATTGGAGTCCTGAAGGATCTCTTTTGTTCTTTCCTCAAGCTCCTTTGGAACAAAAACAGCGATGAACGTCTTTCTTGCGAACCCGCTCGAGAAAACCTCAAAAGCCGAAGTAAGCTCCTTTAGCTTAGGCGAAACATCAGAGCCGGCAAAACCGGTGAAAACAGAAATGTTCTGATAGCCTTTTAAATAGTCAAAACTGATGTCAAGGGACTCGAAAGGGGAGAGCAAAGAGAGAGTTGAATCTATCTCTTTGATGCGAGCTTCAGAGTCTCTCAGGGAATCAAGGAGAGAGATGACCTTTGCCTCAAGCTCCCTGAAACGGGAACGGTCCGGCCTGTTCGGGGTCGCAGCGGTCTTATCAAGGCCGAGATGAGACAAAAGCGCCCTGAAAGACACGAGAGACCCTGAGAAAGAGGAAGCCTCCTCCAATGGAGCGCCCCTGTAAAAATCCTTGCCAGAGGAAAAATCCCAGTCCTGGATGTGGACCAGCTTTAGGTCATGCAGAACCTGAATTGCCGAAGAAATAGAAGCTCTTGGCCCGACGATCGCAATATGGGCCATTTCCTTTGTCTTAAGCATTTTCATTGACACGTCCAAGCTATTGATCTAGGATACAGGATCTCCCATCTTCCTGAACCTTGAAAGCAGAAGTTCTATGGCCTCTCCCTGGCTTGCCTTTGAAGCAGATATACGCGAATCGATCTCAGCCATGCCTTCCTCAAGAATGCGAGCCTCCTCTGAATCAATATCCTGCTCTGCCCTTGAGATGCTAAGTTCAGACTCCCTGACAGAATCAGCCTGAGCGGCGCTTATGATGCGAGAGGACTCCTGCTCAGCCCAGTCAACCCTTTTCATGCCCTTGGCTGCAGAGTCATCCAGGATGGTTTTTGCATCATCCTCGGTCTTCTTTATGTTTGAAAGTAATTCCTCACTCTTCATCGTCTAAGTAAACGTAGAACTAAATTCTTTATACAATTAAGCTTAAAAACCTTTTGACAAGAGAAAAAAACCCCGGTGAACATAAGCCGTGATAAAAAGCATTATATAAGTGACAGGCAAAACACATCTGAAAAAAAACAGCGAGGTAGTAGCATGGCAACAACAAGAGCAGAAGCAGGAAAACTCAAAGAAGGAAGATTCGTCATGATAGACGGAGAACCCTGCAGCATCAGAAGCAGCGACCATTCAAAGCCGGGAAAACACGGCGGATCAAAATGCAGGGTGACCGGCATCGGGATATTTGACGGGGCAAAAAGAGAGTTCGTATCACCAGCAGGGAACCCAGTGGATGTGCCTATCGTAGAGAAAAAAAAGGGGCAGGTCCTTTCAATAAGAAGTGAGAAGGTCCAGCTCATGGACCTTGAGACATATGAGACCTTTGAAATGGACAAGCCTGAAGAAGAGGTTGCCGAAGGCGCGACGATAAATTACATAGAGTTCGAAGGCAGAAGAAAAATAATGAGCATAAAGGACTAGCCTTTGGACCTGTCCTTCATCTCCTTAAGGGTCTTTATCACAGGAGGAAGTGTGGTCTTTAGTATCTGGAGAACACTTGAAATATTTCCCTTTATCTCCAGGACCTGATCCTCGATCTCTGAGAACTTCTCTGAACGCTCAGACCGAAGCTGGTACTGATACACTCCAGTCACAGACGACCTTAAATACTCAACACTCAATAGATCCTCTGGATTTGGAAATAGGTGAGATGATTTTTGATGAAACCATTACCAAGGTTGGCAGGGATTTTTATGATGAATTCTATACCAACTGGAACAATCCAACGCAGATAACGGATTTTTCCATCACCATTAAAGAGATGCCCATGCCTGGCATAGGCACACAGATAACAGTATTGATCGACGAATATGAAATCCTGAAACAGTTTATCAGGCCCAACCAGGAGATGATAGAGATGCTGTCAGAGTATACTGTGGGATTGGCTACTCAGTATTTAGTGAACTATCAGGAGATT
>JAIVYC010000102.1:0-3698 GCA_048635645.1 Sulfurovum sp.
GTATACAGACACTTCTTCCTCATTGGTCACGCTTGAAAGACCAGAGGAATAATCAAAGGTCAATGTTGCGTTCTCGTACTCGAGAGAGGAATTCAGGTAGAGAGACACTATCCTAGGGGTGGAGATCGGCGCGAAGATGCTGGTCAGCGGTATGTCATCGAAAGACACCAAGTCGTAGAGCTCGGAGATATTGAATACGCTCCCGTATTTTTCTGCGGTCGATGTCACATTGACGTTGTTGAAACGGATGGTGTGGCCGAGTAGCTTCATTTCAATGTCATAGTTCCGGAGGCGGGCTGTGATATTGTATTCCCTGGCTATCGGGTTGGTGCTAAAGTCTATTATTGAAATGTTCGTGTCAGGTCTAAGCAGCTTGAACTCGACAGGGAGGGTGTCATTGAAAGAGTTCTCTGTGCCGCCGACAAAGTTTATCGGGAGGTAGACGTCAAAAACACCTGTGGAATTGGATGTGTAATTGGAGGTGTCATTCGCGTATATCACGACATCATAATCGCCCATCTGGGTGATATTATAGAGGGTCAGGCTCCAGGTGCCGTTCATTGCGGTGCCGTTGAGCAGGGTCATGTTAGAGGAATTCACAAGCGTCATGGATGTGTTGGCGCTTGAGTTAAGGAGGTATATGTCGGTCCATACTACGCTGATATTGGTGTTGTCTGTTACATTCGCGGTTATTGTCACGTTCTCTCCAGGGGATATGGAAGCTGAGGATATAGTCCAGAACCTCGGGCCTGTGATATCCCGATAGATCACTGCATCGGATCTCGTGTCTGATATCACGACGCTTGCCGGTGTGTATGTGCCTGTGACCACGAGGTCATTGGATATCGGGTTATAGGTTATGTTAGGAGCTGTGCAGTTGAGCTCCCAGTGATCAAGGCCTGTGTTAAAGGCCTGGTTGAAGAGCGGGCAGGTGACACCTCCGACATTCACCGCCCAGGACATGCTTGAGTTCTGCACCTGCTTGTTATATGTGGCATTGACCCCGATGTCAAGGGTCGTGTTCTCGCCCAGGACGTCTGTAACAAGGGACGGGTAGAGGATGTGAACTCCCAGAGGGACCACCTTTACATGGAGAGGTATACGGTAGAAGGATGGCGCGAGAGTGTCGTTCTGTATAAGGAACTCTGCATAGTAGTCGCCTTCAGGTATGCCTGAGGTGTTATAGGTGAGCAGGGTCGTGATCTCTGTTGGAGAGTATTCACTTCCCTGCAGGATGGAGATAGAGGAGTCTATCGATAGGAAAGAGGAGGCGTTACCTGTGAGAGAGGATAAAAGGGTTATGTTGACGTCACGGAAGTTCGCAAGAGTGAAGATCTCAAGTGTGCCGGTGGAGTTGAACTCTATGGTCTCTGTCACGGTCTCAGGGGTTATGCTCCAGTGGCGCTTCACAAGGGTCAGGTTCAATAGCAGGGTATCCCAGCAGTTGGAGCGAGGGTCGCAGGAGGAGAGCGGTCCTGTATTATTGGCGGTTATGTTTGCCTGGTATACTCCATAGGCCTCGTAAAGCGGATCATGAGGTATAGAGACCCGGACCGAGACCTTCTCTGAGGCTGTCCTGCTTATGTTGCTGAAGGAAGAGGGCGTGAAGGAGACGTCAGCATCAAGGCTAAGGTTGGCTCCAAGGTACTTCATGGTCCCAACAGAGAACACGACATCGTTCAGAAGGTCATTTCCAAATGCCTGGATAGTGAAATTGCCCATTGTCTTGTTCTCCCTTACAGCGATATATTTGCTGATGACCTTAGGAGAGGGATCGGTTATCTTAAGATAGGTGTTCTTTTCCACTATGACCGAGAAATTGGTCATGGCCAGGCCCTGCAGCCTGTCAGGGTTTGTCCAGCTCGCTATAGTGCTGACCCGATAAGAGGCAGGAGGTGTGGTCGCTGAGATATTCAGGGTGAGGGTCTTGCTGCAGGTGCTTCCGTTCGCAAGGGACGGGCCGCAGGTGAGCGGGTAGATACCGCCGTATGCAGGATAGACCGTCATTGTCGGGGAGTACATTGTCCCAGGGCCAAGGTTCCATAATTGGAGATAGACATCGCCTGTGAAAGGCGATTCAGCAGTGATATTGTATGCATATATCACAGAGGAATTGGAGTCCACTGACCCGGCTGCCTCTCCTATGGTCGTGAAATTGCCAAGTAACAGGCTGTTTGTGTTGCCGGATGAATCATTCGCGTAAAGGGTGGCAGTAAAGACACCTATCCCTCTCTCAAGCGGGTTCGCTGATGTCGGGACACTGCCGTTCGGTATGTACTCAAGACGCCAGGAGCTGTTCTCGACCGTGCCTGAGATATTTGAAAGAGGCATCGAGACATTGATGCCGTCAGGACGGGTGATATTGACCCAGACCGAATATATCTTCCAGTTGTCCGAGATATTGGCGTCTATGGAGACATTCTGGTAATTGACCTCAAGAAGGGTCTTGTCAAGGCCTGCAGAGGAGATGTCTGGGGCCTGGTTGTCCACAGGACCGATAGGCATTGTCATATCCACCCCTGTCCTATTGTACATGAGGGTCGAGTTGTCAGTTATGTTACAGGTGATCGTATAGCTTGCAGGGGCTGCAGGGAACCACTCAACTGTTGCAGCTCCCTGGGCGTTCGTGAGCGCAGAGCCTATATATCCAGATCCTGCAGGCATGCCCGACTTATTATGGACCGGGTTGATGTATGTCTGCAGATAGTAGAAGGAGACCGGGTATCCAGGGACCTTCCGGTCTGTGTAGGACTCATTGACAGCACAGGTGATATTCGTGCTGAGGTCATAGAGAGCCGGGGTAATGGAATCCCATACCACATAGGCCTCTCCCCAGAGGCCAAGCCAGGTCAAGACCTCACTGGATTGGGCGTCATAGCCGATCCTTGCCCGTGCGATAAGGGAATTGTTCCCGACATAGTTGGAAGAGTTCGGGTTGAGAGTGAAAGAGGAATAGCCGTCTGTGACATTGGCAATGCCTGCCAGGACCTTGATGCCTGAACCGAGTCTTGTAGAGTATTCTATGGTCCCGTTGATCGCTGTGCCGTTCTCATCAGTGACATTTGCAGTGATCACTGTCTGGTTCGGGTAGGCCAGCTTGAACTCATCATCCCTGAAGATGACCGCGGGCGTGCGGTTTATTATGGTGAGGTTAAGCTGCGCGACTTCCACGCTGAAATTCAATGGACCGCTTACCGTCCGCTCCCTCAGGGTGTCCTGGGCGATGACCTTAAGGGACCAGTTGCCAAGATGAGAGCCGGTAGGTATCTTTATGGTCCAGCTGAAGGTCCTGTTGTCCAGGGTCGAGTTGTATTTGTATTCATGCTGGAAGGAAGGCTCTCTTGACTGCTTGATTATGACCTTGGGGTAATCCGGAGTGTCTATCTTTGCGGTGTCATTGTCCTCTATCGTGGCTGTGACCTCGAGATCGTTTCCCTTTGAGATGACCTCAGGCGTGCGGTTCACGGACAGGATGTCAGGCGGTGAGTTTGCGTAGCAGGAATCAACACACGTCCAGGAACTGGAGCCTGTGGAAACGTAATTGCACATCCAGATATGGGCCCTCCCAGATGCTGCTCGCTCACCGTTGGTATCAGATACATTGACGAAAACAGACTGGTAATAGGGGTTCAGTCCTGAGAAATTGACGATACCGCTGCAGGTTGCGTCATTGCCATTCACGTTCAGGGAGAGGTTGC
>JAIVYC010000103.1:0-3655 GCA_048635645.1 Sulfurovum sp.
ATAGAGTGCGCCTTCTTCCAGGTTCTTGAGCAGTTGCGTGTATCTTTTGGCATGATAGTTCTCTGAGGTTATCACATGCTTGAAGTACTGCGCTGCCTCTTTGTTACCTTCTGCCTCGGCGTCCTTGAGCATATTTGGGTACATTTCTGTCCACTCATGTGTTTCGCCTTCAATGGCTGCCTTCAGGTTTTCTTTGGTTCCTTTTATCATGTCGCCCATGAGTTTCATTATCATGGCAGCGTGCTCATACTCGTTTTCAGCTGTTTCCTCAAATATCTTTGCAACAGCCTGGTGTCCCTCTTTTTTTGCTACGCCTGCCCACTTGCGATACTTGTTACGGGCCATGGATTCCCCAGCAAAAGCGGTTTTTAAGTTCTCATAATTCGTTGTCATAACATCCCCCCTCAAAAAATAGTGAAATAGATCACTCTTAGATGATATGGTCTTTCTTGTATATTTAATTTCGCTCTAAATGGAAGAAAGCCCTTGGGAAAGAAATTGAAAGCCTCGGGAGAGATTCGAACTCTCGACCTACAGTTTACGAAACTGTCGCACTACCAGGCTGTGCTACCGAGGCATGTTATGCCCTGTTTTTTTTCTTTTTATGCGCTTTTATCTTTTTCTCCATCTAAGATGCGGGGTCATTGACATTTAAATAGCTCAAGCACCAACTAATCTATCTATGAAAGAGGCGATGTTTTACAGGCCGCTCAAGGATGCCAAGGTAAAGTGTCTTTTGTGTCCCAGGCATTGCGTGATCAAGAAGGATGCCGTGGGCTTCTGCAAGGTCAGGAAGAACATCAATGGGAAATTGTATGCCTTGACCTATGGGTATCCTGCGGCCACGTCCATAGACCCGATCGAGAAAAAGCCTTTTTTTCATTTCCATCCTGGGATGAAGTGTTTCTCATTCTGCACTGTCGGCTGCAATTTCCATTGTCTTTTCTGCCAGAACTGGCAATTATCCCAGAGCTCTCCTGAGGATGTGCGCGCCCGTTATATGTCTCCTGAGCGCATGGTCAGCAAATGCGAACTTGAGGGTGTGAAATGCATCTCTTACACCTATACAGAGCCGACCATCTTTTACGAGTATGCTTATGACACAGCAAGGATCGCGAGCAAGGCCGGGCTCTTGAACGCTTTTGTTTCCAATGGCTATATCGAGGAGGAGCCATTGCGCAAGATAGCTCCTTACCTTGATGCCATGAATATGGATCTCAAGGCTGGAAAGGAGGAGTACAAAGAGTACTGCGGTGCGGATGCCTTTGATACTGTAAAGCAGACAGCCAGGCTTTGCATGGAGCTTGACATTCATCTTGAGATCACTACTTTGCTCATCCCTGGGGTGAATGATGACAAGGACACTATCGTTGATATCGCGACTTTTATCAGGGATGAGTTGGGCAAGAAGGTTCCCCTGCATTTATCTCGTTTCTATCCTCATTACAGGATGCTTGATAAGAAGCCGACACCTGTCGAGACCTTGGTGAGCGCTAAGAAGCTTGCAGAGGATGTGGGTCTGCATTACGTTTACATTGGCAATGTCCCTGGGATGGGTGAGGATACCAAGTGCCCGAACTGCAAAACGACAATTATTAAAAGATCCGGTTTCACTGTTCTTGAATACAAGCTTCTTGATGAGCACCGCTGCCCTGAGTGCGGCAAGAAGATCTATCTAAAGGGGGATTACCAAGATGCTGGATATTGAGCAAAAGATCGCAAGCGGATGGGTTCATATCAGGACGACCCTTGAGATCGAGGGAAATGAACGTGAGCATGTCCATAAGGCTCTTTCTGAGATGACCGAGAAGCTGAAGTCAGAGAAGGGCATAACAGTCTTCAAGGAGTCGTATGATCCTGTGAAAGAGGTGCGTCCTGACTGGTTCACCCTTAATGTTGAGCTTGAGCTTCTTGTCAAAGGCATTGACAGGCTTATCTTTCTTGTGACCACTTATCCTCCTGCGACCTTGGAGATCATTGCGCCCCAGACCCTTGATTTCCCTGCGAGCGACCTTCAGTCAGCTCTTCTCGGAATTGCCGGGTATGTTAACACGCTTTCAAATGCCCTGCATCTTCATGTCCGCAAGGTCAAAAAGCAGGAAGAGGAGAAAGAGCGGCTTTATAAAGAGTTCAAGAAGATCTCAGGCCAGCAATAGCGATCTGCACCTGTGCGAGTTGCTCCAAGATTTCGCAAGGGGTTTCTGATCAAGTGACCTCTCGCCGACACCTATTTAAGCGCTTGTTCCCGCCGACACTCATATAAACATCCTCTTTGACGAAACCTATATAAACGCTCAAATTTTTGTCTAGTGTTAGACGCGAGGGGAGGGGTTTCCTTCTGTCTTATGGGCAGTACGCGAAACCTATTTAAACGAAGCTTTTGTTTAAACCCCTTGTAAACAGATGTTTTTGTTTGAAAAAGGAAAAAAGGAGGAATAAAATGAAAGACGCATTTAGAAAGATCGGCGCTGCAGCCGGTAGTGCCTTAATGCTTGGTACTACCCTAGCGGGCGCGGCATTTGCTGGCGATGTCAGCAAGTTCTACACAGATTATGCTGTCGGGGCTGATGGCTCGGTATCTTCGGTACTGGTCGTTGGTTCCAATGCTGCTGCTGCGGATGTGGTGTCAGCGATAGGCATAGCGGCCGAGATCGGCCAAAAGGCATTGAAAGAGACTGCAGGTGCAGGCACAGTTGAGCTTGCGGTTGAGTCAACAACAACAGACGGGAAGACTTTTGAGGGTACCTTGGGCTCGAACCAGAACGCGATTTCTGACAGAAGTCCTGATACAGTCTCATTCAAACCAATCGGGGAAGGCGCAAACACGCTTTCAACCCTTACAACAGGAACTGTCTCGGCTTCAAAGGTTTCAGGCGGAAGCACTGAGACAATAAAGTATGTCGAGTCCCTGAAGATTGCGAACCTCAACAATATGCAGGCAGCCTATGCAAACGACAACACAGTCACAGCCAACACTGATGATACAAATGGTTATGACGAGACAGTTATGCAGATAACCGGTACGAACTGGATTATTTACAACCTGACATTTGAGGAGCAGGTTGAGACTGTCGACCTTGTGGACAATGCCGCTGAAATAGTCTTTATGGGCCAGAAATATATAGTGGCATCCGGGACTACGACCGGGAACAACACAATACAGACAGTGAAGCTTGCTGGTGCTGGCGTTGCAAAGACCGTCAGTGCTGGTGAAGAGGTCGAGTTCTCTGGCGCAAAGGTAAAACTCACGATGGTCCAGAAGGGAACCACGGTCAACAAGGCCATTATTGAGGTCACAAGCGAGACCGGAACAGTGGAGACAAGGTCGATCACAGTTGGTGACAGTGCAACTATCGGCGGTGTGACTATCTATGTTTCATCCGCTGGTGAGGCATATGCAGCTGGAACCCAGACCGCAAGTGCTTCATTGATCCTCGGTGGTGAGACACTAGAGCTCAAGAACGACGACTACTACCCCAAAAGCACGACAGACTGGAAGGTTGCATTACAGACAGGAGACAATGGTTTCCTTAAGAGTATTGCATTGACTTACAGGAAGACACTGCAGAGTGCAGACTCAATTGGAGTTGGACAGGAGAAATCATTCCTGAATGAGTTGGTCAGTGTTAAGTACCTTGGTCAGAAGATTGGGGCC
>JAIVYC010000104.1:0-3567 GCA_048635645.1 Sulfurovum sp.
CTAATAAGGGATTCCGCCTTGTATTTTGACCTGGCATATTCTGTCGCTGGATCCGCGGGTGTATCCTCATCTATCGGGAATTCCTTCACATCCCCATATACCCCTACCGTGCTTGTGAAGATAAGCCTGCTAATATTGTGCTCTTTACATGCTTTAAGGACATTCTCTGTGCCTCTAAAGTTGACAGCGTCAAGCTGCTCATTTGATCGCCTGTAGTCGACAAGCCCGGCTAAATGATAGACTATATCAGCGTTTTTTACGGCTTGCTCAACGCTTTTCGCCTCTCGTATATCCCCTATCCTTGTCTCATGTCCTTCTACTCCGTGTCTTGAGAATATCTCTATCTCTCCCTTTAGTTCAGGCAGGAGCGCGCTTCCTACGCATCCGGTGGCACCGGTCACAAGAATTTTCATTGCTATCTTTTGACATTCGAGTTATTTAAATACCTTTACCGTTTAATATCCCTATCAATTTTGATTTTTAGAGGTGTGTAATATGGAAAAAAGCATTGAGGTTATACGTGACAAGCAAGTGAATTTTATCCTGTTGATTGCCAGCGGTATATTGATAATCTGGCAGCCGAACCTTCTCGCCTATATCATCGGGCTTTACCTTATCATTGCCGGAGGGCTGAACCTTGCGCTCCTGTACAAGAGCAACAGGAAAAGAGGCTCTGCAAGAAAGGCATCAAGCCGCAGAAGGAAATAGTCACAAGACCAAAACAGCTGTCAGGTTCGCCTAGAATTTGAGGAATCTGATAGCTTTTCCAACGTCCTGTGACTCCACCACTATTAAGGTGTCATCATGGCAGCTCATGAACTCTGCCATGTTCAGATCGTTCTCAAAGAATAGTCCTGCCAGATAGGCGACTGCTCCGGGTGTGCTCTCGATCCCTTTACTGGTTATCGTGAAAAGGGAGAGCCCATCTCTTTTTTTAAGTATGTTCTTTTTGAACTTTTTCTCCTCTAGTCTCCCATATTCCTGCTGTGTTATCAGTGTTATTGTTTTTGTCCCTTCTATTGAAAAAAACATGGAGCTGTCTCTTTTTATTTCCTCTTCAAGCTCAATAAGTGCCTCTGGATATGTTTTTTTTTCAAGCGTGAACACGATGATATTGTTTTTTATCTCCATATTGCTGTTCCTGAAAAGCTTGATCACAGCATCTTCACTGCTTTTGTTTTTCAGTTTTTTCTTGAATCTTCTTGCAGCTATCAGGATAGCCTCTTTTGATGTCTTTTTCTCGATATTCAGTTCTTTTGCCACTAATCTTGACAATGCCGAATAATTGATGATATCTTTTTTAAGACAGTCCTTGATCGAAACATGCTCTTCTATATAGTTCTCTGTCAGCTCTGTGGTTGTCGGCATATGATCAGGTTAATCTGCTCTCGAATATAAATTTAACTATTTAGTTCAATATCAGACATTTGTCCCATATGGGACTATTTAGTTTTTTTTGTTCCATTTTGGTCACTACGTTTATATCCCTACAGGAGAAAGGTTCACAAAAGATAAGGGAGAGATGACGCATGAAGATCACAAACAAGGGGCTATCGCAGGTACAGGGATTCAGTTCTCTTGGCAAGAACATAGGCATTAAGAGAAAAAAGAAGGACTTTGGCATTATCTTCTGCAGTGTTCCTTGCAATGCCGCAGCAGTGTACACCAAGAACAAGGTGAAGGGCGCTCCTTTGCATATCACAAAAGAGCATCTGGCTGCAGGCAAAGCCCAGGCGATATCCATTATCAGCGGGATCGCGAATGTTGGCACAGGCATGCAGGGAATAAAGGATGCGCTGGAAACAGCTCAGCTTGTTGCCAAGGGGCTCGGCATCAAGACAAATGATGTTCTTGTCGCCTCAACAGGAGTGATAGGAAAAAGAATTCCAATGGAGCTGGTCTCTAAGGCTTCAAAAGGAATATCCTCAGAATTGGGTTGCAATGATGGCATCTCAGAGGCGATCCTTACCACTGATACCGTGACGAAACAGGTCTGTGTCGAGACAGATGGATTCAAGATAGCTGGGATCGCAAAGGGCTCTGGCATGATACATCCTAACATGGCTACCATGCTTGCCTTTATCTGCACAGACGCTGACATACAGGCAGGTAGCTTGGAGAAGCTGCTGAAAGACAGTGTCAGCAGCTCATTCAACATGGTCAATGTTGACATGGACACATCCACCTCTGACATGGCCATTATAATGGCCAACGGGATTGCAGGCAAGGTATCTGAGGCAAAGTTCAAGCAAGCCCTTGACACTGTCTGCATAAGACTGGCCAAGATGATAGCAAAGGACGGAGAAGGGGCGACAAAGCTGATCGAGGACAGTGTTATCAATGCAAAGACACAGGAGAATGCAAAGAGAATTGCAAAGTCCATAGTGAAGTCAAATCTTGTCAAATGCGCTATATTCGGAAATGGCATCGCATGGGGAAGAGTGCTTTGCGCCATAGGGAACAGCGGCGCGGACTTTGAAGAGCAAAAGCTCTTGATACAGATGAATGGATATATCGTCTTTGAGAATGGAGCAGGAGCGGATCGCCTTGATGAGGCAGAACTCAAAAAAAGCCTGGCCGAAGATCCGGTTGCCAAGATAAAGATAGACCTCCGGGATGGAAATGAAAAGGCAGAAGCATATGGCTGTGATCTTACTTACGACTATGTGAAAATAAACGCGGAGCACTATACCTGAAATGAAGAGCCAGATAGAGGATCTTGTGGTCGTAAAATATGGGGGAAATGCGATGCTGGACGGGTCCATGAAAGCAGCCGTACTCAAAGATGTCGCCTTCTTAAGACAGCTTGGATCGAACGTGGTGCTTGTGCATGGGGGAGGTCCTGAGATAGATAAGGGACTTAAGAAAAAGGGAATTGAAAAAAAGACGCTCAACGGTCTGCGCGTGACCTGTCAGGATACCCTGGATGTTGTAGTGGAGGTCTTGGCAAAGATCAACACAAGTATTGTCTGCGGACTGCAGCATGCAGAGGTAAAGGCAATGGATTGCACAGCCGGCCTGTTCAAGACAGAGCTCAAGGATATCTCTCTTGGCCATGTTGGAGAGATAATTGAGCTCAACACAAATATCCTGACAGATGCTCTGGAAAAGGGGATGATACCTGTGATCTCTTCGATTGGCAGACAGGAAAACGGAGGTTGGACAAATATCAATGCAGATACTGCCGCCTGCCGGGTGGCAGAGGCCCTCGGAGCAGAGAGAATGATCTTGCTTACGAATGTGTCAGGAGTGTGGATAGACGGAAAGCAGGTTTCCTCTCTTAGCATATTCCAGGCAATGCAATATATCAGCAGCGGTGAGATCAGCGCCGGGATGATACCAAAGGTCTTGGCCTGCATAGACGCTGTTAAAAGCGGGGTCAGTGCAAGTTTGATCGATGGCACTGCAAGACACGCCCTTCTGTTTGGGGCCATCGCAGGCGGAGCATTAGGGACAGTGATAATGAACGATGGAACTTGAGGACGTGATCAAGCTTGAGAAAAAGCACGGCGCATCCACAGACAACACAGAGCTTGTGCGCGGCCTTGTGATTGACAAGGAGCGCGT
>JAIVYC010000105.1:0-3636 GCA_048635645.1 Sulfurovum sp.
TCCTGGAGTTTTTTTTGAACGGCGTTCAAGATTGAATTGTACCCCCCCCTAACGCAACCCATCAGTTCCTTTTTGGAGCTTTTTCGGCGAGTGCCATACATGCGCCTAATGGCACCCCAGATGAAAGCCGCTGAAGTTTGATCTTTGGCAACGCCCATTTTAGATTGAAGTAATGGATCCCAAAGTTTCTCGTAATTGGTACGGCCAAAGACTCGAATAAGCCAAGTTTTGGCGGGGATTTTTTCCAAGCGCTTCCAATTATCAATTTTAGAAGCATAGAATATACCTGCGCCAAGCCCATACACAGTCTCTGTGGGGTATATCACAACCCCTCCTTTTCTCAGAACATCCGCTGCCTCTGACAAGGCTTTTGAGTCAACAGAGTCAGGAGACAATTCTAGGCGTTTCATTTCTTTTTTTCTATCCTTTCCAATATCCCTGGCAATTCCACAAGACCGCTGATCCTGTATTCCGCGCTTGACCTTTTCCTGACTCTTGAGATGAGCACTGTATGCAATCCGGCGGCCTTTGCACTGGCAATATCCTTGTCAGGTTTGTCGCCGATCATCACGGCTTCATTTGCCTCACATTCCATGCTTTTCAGGGCGATCTCATACAGGCGCTTGGTCGATTTGTCCACGCCAACGCTCTCAGATATCAGCACTTTCTTGAAGAAATGGGTAAGGCCAAGGCGGATCAGCTTCTCCCATTGTTTGACAGGAAGACCCTCGCTTATGATCCCAAGGAAGTAGCCAAGCTCCCGCAGTTTCAGAAGAGTAGGTATGGTCTCAGGGAACGGTTTGATAAAGGAGAGTTTTGTGTCATGGTAAGCCGCGACACCTGCGGCAATGATCGCAGGGTTGTAAGGGGTGTTAGTGTCTTCCAGAAGGTGCTTGAAGTGCTGTGGGTAATTTGACCCGTATTTTTTCACTATCTTCTTCAATATAGTATAGACCTTTTTTGGGTCTTTCTCTGGAAGCCCGGCGTCGATCATTGCCAGGATTGCGTTCATCCTTGCATGATATGCGAGTTCGGTGCTATTATACAAGGTGTCATCGATATCAAAGAAGATCACTTTGATCATACGTTTATGAAGCGCCAGAGCGTTATTATAGTTTGCGAAAGTTCAGAAGTCAAGCAACTTTTTTTGCCTTCCTATGAATTCCTCTGTATCATATCCAAGCGCTTCAAGTATCCTTGTTGCAGGGGGAAGGACCTGGTTCTTTATGTAATAGGAAGCATCATACTCGCCCTCTTTGACAGACTCATAGGTCTTTGCACGCTCGCTTATCCTTCCACTACCTTTGCATACTATGAACCCTATCAGGCTGCCTGTCTCAACATGCTTACCTGCTTTGATCATCTTTTTTGCCACGACCACGTGAGGTGCATCCTGTTTGTATTCACTCAGGTTCTTTGTCATCTGGGTGTAGATAACAAGCTCCTTTTTGTCCACCTTCCCTTTCTTGAGCCTTGAGACCACCTCTTTCACGATCTCCGCGGCTTTGTCAGGTTTCCCCTCAAGAACCGTTCTTAATACCCTATGCTGCGTGTCCTTTGCGATCTTGGCCCAATCCCTTCGCACCACCTCAAGGCCCTTGGTCGTGATCTTCCCGCTCTTGTCAAGCAAGGCATATCTTTTTTTGGTGACAAAAACGCCGCGCTTGTAAAATCCCTCAAGTTCAAGGTTCATGATGCCTGGCAGTTTTGAGTTTATCTGCCTGAGAAACCTGGCTCCTTCCTTTTCCAGATCTTTACCCTTTACGAACAGGGAGTCTGTATCCGAATATATGACCTCAAAACCGAAATCCTCTGCCTCTTGTATCGTCTTTTGGATATAACCCCTGCCAAGCTGGGTTATCTCCTCAGCGCACTCCCTTGAGTACCACCGCGCTCCCATATACCCAAAGAAGCCATAGAAGCTGTTCGCGAGAAGCTTCAAGGCGTTCTGTTGAGCGTCAAGTCTCTTGTCAAACCTTTTCTTCAGCCTTTTCTTGATATCAGTCCTCTTTTCAATGATTTCCTTTAGTATCTCAGGAATGAATCCCGCTCGTTTCTTGCAGAAATAGTGCGCCCCCTCACCCGTGCAGCATTTGCAGTCGATCAGACTTGGGTCTATATTGAATGAGACTATGATGGTCGGATACAGGCTCCTGAAATCAAAGACCGCAAGATCCTCATGGATGCCTTTTTTTGGCTCTTTCACATAAGCTCCCTTGAAAGCCCCCCTCTCAAGCCTTGTCTTTTTTTCGCTGTACTTAGGCTTGTTGGGAGAGACATGCCCTGCGTCTGCCGCCTTATTGAGAAGCAGTACCTCCACAAGCTGCCCGCTGGTCATCCTGGAGCAGTCAAAGAGGGAGCTTCTTGTAAGCTTTGCAAACTCAAGCTGAAGAGGCAGGAACTCGCCTGCAAGCCCTGCAGTTGCAACTGCATCCTCAGCAGAGTATTTTACCAGTTCGCAGACATCCTCATCCCAGGCCTTCCAGACATCAAGAGCAAGGGGTTTTTTCGGCCAGTCAAGGAACTTTTCTGCCAGGTTCTCAAGGGTATACCTTGGCAGGGAAACGCTTCTCCTGATGATATTAAAGACCATATGATACATGTCAACATGCGCCCTGCCCTTGAGCCTGGCAGCGTTGAACCTTCCTCTGCGGACAAAGCTGAGCGTGTTGTCCCGCCCAAGCGAGAGACGTATCTTATTGAGTTTCGCCCTGTTCCTAAGGTACTCAAAGTCAAACTGGTCTCCATTATAGGTCACAAGAATATCAGGGTCCCGCTCGCGAACCGTGTCCACTATGGCCTGGATAAGGGCCTTCTCGTTCTCAACAAGCATGAAAAAGCCCGGTTTTTTCTCAGGCGCCCTCCAGGAGATGACCCGCTTCCAGCCGGAAGGCTCGGCAAAGCTTGCCATGATAATAGGGTCCTTGTCTGGCCTTGGAACCGTCTTTGGATTATATACCTCAATGTCAAAGGAAAGTATCTTCAGGTCAGAAAGTTCCTGGTCACCATCCCCCTGTTCAATGCTCTCAGCCTCAATGAGCACTAAGCCGTTCTTCTCACTTTTTTTCCCTTTGACCATTATCTTCCTGAAGGGCGCTATCCTGAAATCCATCATAAAGCGTCTTGTGAATGGAATATCATACTCCCTGATCTCATCCACGCCGCTCAGCTCTTTTGCGGTTTCCCTGAAACTTACCAGGTCCTGGGGGTTTGCAAAAGATACCTTTAAGATCTCTTTTTTTTCACCTAATACAATGCGTTCGACCCTCTCAACCTTTGATGCGCGTATCTCGCGCTCTCCTTTTTTCACCACAGCATTCTCTAATCCCTTTTTCGCTTTCCTAATATCAGATGGGATGGCATAAATGTATGGCAGGAGCCCTGAGAAAGAGACGATCGCGTTTTTCTTCCCTATCTTCCCATACATCTGGACCGTTGTGCTATCCCTTCCAGAAACATAATCAATGTCCAGCAGATAGAACCTGTGCATAAGGGATATGAAGAATCTTGAAGGATAAATAGGTTTTTAGTTTGGAAAAATAGGGGGTGCTCTATTCAAGCTCGATCTCAAGCCCGCCGATGTGCTCGGAGATGAAATTATAAAAGAAGGCCCCGGCGCCCCCGCATATAAAGCCT
>JAIVYC010000106.1:0-3592 GCA_048635645.1 Sulfurovum sp.
GGTTCCTCTTGGTTTCTGGTTTGGTCTCAAGCATCAGGATATACACCTATGAATAAAATAAAAAAAGATAAATTGCCGGGAGCCTAATCCGGCACTAATCAACTATCGTTTGCGTCTTCTGGGAGCAGGCTTCTTGCTTCTTGGCGCAGCTCTTTCTGGTCTAGTCATATCAGTAAGGATCTGCTCTGCAACGTACAGTATAGATGCAAGCAGGGCTATCGTAATCGAGGATACCATAACACCAAGGTAATTGGGGTCCCCACTTGAAAATCCAGCAACTACTGAAGAGACTGCAACTATAAATGACGCTGCGATAATCACATGAATTACATTGTCAGCCAGTTCATCCATTTTTTTCATCTCCTTGTCTTTTTTTAAATCAATCCTTGGGCAAGCCATATCAGAGCGCTTGACCCTGCATCCTTTTCCAAGCAGGAACATTGCCCTGACATCGCCGCACTTATGCCTTTTTATCTGCGCTTTTTCTGAGCATCGTGTATCTGTTCAATTACATAGAGTATTGATGCCAAAAGGGCTACTATTATTGAAGATGTCAGCACTGAGAGGAACTGCACATTTCCGGTTGCAAACCCGCTGACAACGCTTGCCACTGCTATGATAAACGACGTCGCTATTATTACGTGGATTATATTATCCATCAGCTCTTCCATTTTTCGCCTCCTTTCCAGTTTAAAAAATTAAGGGAGAGAGCGGTTGCACGCTCTCCTCACAAAGTTCTTCAGTCAGCTCAACTGCAGTCCATTGAAAACGTCACAGACCCTACATTGCTGTTGACTGTTGCTGTCCTTGCTCCTGTACTCGAGGTAAAGTCAGTAAAGTCAATAGCAGCAGCCGTACCTGCTGTAACTGTACCGGAAGCCGTTGACCCTACACTGCCATCAACTACTAGAGAACTAACTGTAGCATCTGCACTGCCTGGGTTGTAAAGTACAACTGTGGCATCAGTAGTATTGCAGGTAGAACTTTGTACGACCAATGAAGCCTGAAGTGTTGTCAATTGTACATCCGTTCCTGCCTCTGTCTGGGCCATTACCTTCTGTGTCATTGACTGTAGCCAGAACCATGCGATTCCTGCGACAGCGACTGACATCATCAAAAGCAATATGACCGATATTATTGGAGTTATAGCTTTTTTATTCATCATATTTTCACCTCCTTCTCCTTGTTAAACTGCTTGAAACATCTTCAAGCGTATAAAGTATCGCTGCTAAAAAAGCGATTATGATGGAGGAAGTTAGGACAAGCAGGTAGACAGGATCCCCTGATGAATAGCCTGCTATCGCGCTTGCCAGTGAAAGTAGAAGAGAGGCCAGGATTATTATGTGAAGAGCCGCGCTCTGAAGATTCTCCATTTTAACGCTCACCCTGCGGTCTTGAAAGCGGCCTTGGCGGCGCCGGAGGAAGAGGTGATGAAGGTATGCCTGGCCTTTGCATTGAAAGCCCCTGTTGAGGATGCGTTGGAGGGGTTCTCATCTTTTTGACCTGCGTCTTTATGTTCTCGCTTAGATCTTCCATTGTGCTCTGCATCTGCGAGGTCTGCTCAGCGACCATCTTATTTGTCTGCGAGACCTCTTCAAGCCTTGATGTCAGCTGTTCGAGCACTGAGTCAAGTTTCTGGTTCGCCCCGGGCGCGTGCGTTGTTTCAGCCTCGGATGATACCTCGCTTGACTCTGCAAAGAATGCCAGTAAGGCGTTCAGCTTTTCTGACAGGTCCTTGTTGCTGCGGACCATCTCATCAAGGCTTTTCTGTAATTGCTGCGAGATCTGTTGGTTCGACTTCGCCACCGCCTCGACCATATCCTGGCTTACCTTTATCATCTCTATGATCTTATCGACCAGTTCATCAGCTGAAGCGTGAAGTTTTGAAACAGCTACCGTGTCTTTGAGGACCTTTTTTATGCTATCTATCTCCTTCTCAAGGTCCTCTCCCCTCTCCCGTAACCTGTGTAGAGGGTCCATTTCAACGATCTCATATAGCGGTTCATCTCCCATAGTATCTAAGAAAGAGTAAAAAGAGTGCCATATTTAAAGGTTTCCATCAAAGAGGTCTGCAACGACAATAATAGGTAAGAAAAAAAAGAAAAAGAAGGAGGGGTCAAGGCCCCTCTATTCATTATTTATTCCATTGGCGGCATTCCGCCCATGCCTGGCGGCATTCCAGGTGGCATTCCACCTTCGCCGCCGCCGAGTTGTTTCGCACTGATGACATCGTCTATGCGAAGTATCATCTCGGCCGCTTCGGATGCGCTCTTTATCGCCTGGGTCTTTATCTTGAGCGGTTCTACCACGCCTTCCTTCATCATGTCAACTGCTTTGCCTGAGAAGACATCAAGACCATAGGACGTCCCATCTACAGTGTCATGTGCTGCCCTGAGTTCCACAAGCTTGTCTATCGGGTCAAGCCCGGCGTTCTCTGCGAGTGTCCTTGGGACCAGCTCAAGAGCGTCTGCAAATGCGGTGACCGCGAGTTGCTCTCTGCCTTTCATTCTTGATGCGTATTCCCTAAGCACTTTTGACAGCTCTATCTCAACTGCCCCTCCGCCTGGGACTATTCTTCCATCATCCTCAAGGACTGCAGCGACGTCTCCGACCGCGTCTTTGACCGCGCGTTCGACTTCCGCAACAACATGCTCGGTCCCACCTCTAAGGAGTATTGTGACCGCTTTCGCGTCTCTGCATCTCTCAACAAAGGTCATTTCCTCGCCTGCGATCTTCCTCTCTTCCACAAGCCCGGCGTAACCAAGGTCTGATGCTGAAAGGTCTTCAAGTCTCGTGAGTATCGTTGCTCTGGTCGCTCTCGCAAGCTTTTCCATGTCTGATTTCTTGACCCTTCTCACGGCAAGGATCCCTGCCTTTGCAAGGAAGTGCTGGGCCATGTCGTCCAGTCCTTTCTGGCAGAACAGGACGCTTGCGCCTGCTGCTTTTACCTTCTCGACCATTGCTTTAAGCATGTTCTCTTCTTCTGTGATGAATGCCTTCAGCTGGTCAGGGGAGGTTATTCTTATCTCTGCATCTGTCTCTGTTTCCTTGACCTCAAGAGCGGCGTCAACAAGCGCGACTTTTGCATCAAGCACTTTCTTTGGCATTGCAGAGTGTGCGCGTTCCTTGTCAACAACGATCCCTTGTATCACTGTGGAGTCGTCTATGCTTCCGCCCTCCTTCTTTTCTATCTTTATGTTGTCTTGGTCAACAACTACTTTCCCATCCTCTCTTTCAGAGACCTGGACCACTGCATTTACCACGAGCTTTGCAAGGTCCTCTCTTGCGCGTTCCGCGCTCTTGCCTGTCATCGCGGTAAGCGCTATGCTCTCAAGGAGAGGTTCGACAGTACTTGTGTCAAGTTTTGTTGCGATCGACGCAAGTATCCTCTGGGCTTCCTCATTTGCCACTCTATATCCTTTTGTGATGACTGTCGGATGTATCGCCTGCTCAAGAAGACTCTCTGCCTTCTTTAAGAGCTCTCCGGTAAGTATCACAGCGGTCGTGGTCCCATCCCCGACGACATCCTCCTGTGCCTTTGCAACCTCTACTATCATCTTGGCTGCCGGGTGTGCGATAGATCGGAAGAGCA
>JAIVYC010000107.1:0-3494 GCA_048635645.1 Sulfurovum sp.
AAGGCTTATCATCAGGCGTGCCTTAAGGTCTATGAAGGCCCTTGGCATTTCCGCGCCTCTTGAGGAGCTTGTCTCCATACAGGTGAGCTCTTTGAAAAAGGATTTCCCTGAGCTCTATGAGAACCTGGACAGTGTCTTGAGGATCCTTGGGGTGGAGCAGAAGAAGTTTGGCAAGACCCTTGAAAGCGGGGAGCGCCTGGTCTCTCGCGTGACCGCGGACCTGAAAAAGAAGGGCAAGCAGGAGATCCCACTTTCAAATCTGGTCGAGCTCTATGACTCTCATGGTCTTCCTCCTGGGGAGGTCAAGGAGTTTGCAAAGGGCATTAAGGTGAAGATACCTGATGACTTTTATGTTCAGGTCGCTGCAAGGCAGTCAAAGCAGGCTGAAAAGAAGAAAGCCCCTGAGGCAAAGATGAAGTTCAGGCCCACAAAGCTTCTCTATTACTCTTCAAGAGATACTGAGTTCGATGCAAAGGTACTCGGTGTCGTAGGTTCCAGCGTGGTCCTTGACAGGACGCTCTTTTATCCTGAGGGAGGTGGCCAGCCCTCTGACCTTGGGGTCCTGGACGGCAGGAAGGTCCTTCATGTGGAGAAGCAAGGGGATGTTGTCTTGCACAAGCTTGCTAATACCAAAGGCATAAAGAAGAAGGTCCATTGCAGTGTTGATGCTTCGAGAAGGACCATTCTCATGCAGATGCATTCTGCCACGCATCTGGTCAATGGCGCGGCTCGCGAGGTTTTGGGCAAGCATGTGTGGCAGGCAGGCGCGCAAAAGGGGGTTGAGAGAAGCCGGTTGGATATCACCCATTTTGAGGGTGTTGACTCCCAGGACTTGAAGTGCATCGAGTCTCTTGCGAACAAGCGCATCTCTGACAATATCCCTATCGAGGTTTCATGGCTTCCAAGGAGCGATGCTGAGAAGAAGTATGGTTCCAGGCTCTATCAGGGCGGCGCTGTCCCTGGCAGGGATATCCGCGTGGTCAGGATAGGGGATTTTGATGTTGAGGCATGTGGCGGCATACATTGCGCATCCACCGGTGAGATAGGCATTATCAAGCTTCTGAAGAGCGAGCGCATACAGGATGGTGTCGTGCGGCTTGTTTTTTCAGCCGGTCCGTCCGCTCTTTCACTGATCGCCTCAAGGGAGGATATTCTTTTGCAGGCTTCAGGTGTTTTTTCTGTTCCTCCTGAGGATCTTCCTGCCACGTCAAAGAGGTTCTTCACTGAGTGGCGGGATCAGAGAAAGGATATCAGGCGTTTGCAGGATTCTCTCGCCTCCTTGAGGAGCGAGGTTCTTCTTTCCACTGCTGAGCATCTCAGGGATTTCAAGCTTATCTCTCATTTTTACTCTTCTGCGTCTTTCCCTGAGCTCCAGAGGCTTGCTGATACCCTGACCTCTACTGAGCGCTCTGTTGTTCTTCTTGGCTCTGGGGATGGGAAGCTTATTGCCTCCTCTTCTGCAGGGGTTGATATGGCCGCTCTTCTCGCAGGAGCCGCGTCTTCCTCTGGCGCCAGGAGCGGGGGAAAGCCTGACCGCGCGGTTCTTTCAGGTTCTGTTGACAGCGTGAAGAAGGCCATCTCTTTCTGCATTGAAGAGCTCAGGCATTAAAAAAAAGAAGTTTCAGGCAGCCGTTCCACTGCCGCCTGAGGATGGTTCACTGCCGTGTGAATTCCTGGTCTGCAAGAAGTCTGTTCGGTATCTGCAGGGTTCCTTTCTTTGTTCTCACTGTGGTGTATGCCAGGCCCATGCGTATGACCTTGCCTGTCTGGTTCTTGAATGTTATCACATCTCCTTTTTTCAGCACTTTTTCGGATCTTAGGAACATTCCTGTCACCATGCTCGGTCCTATATCCCTTAAGGATACGACTAGCATCAGCGCTCCCGCGACCACCACTGTTGCCGCGATGGTCGTGAACAGCCATGCCAGGATATCTGTTGATATCTGCAGGGTCTTGAGGGATATCAGCACTACTGCTATGTATAGGAAGTATCTTACCAGGGTTTCTGCGACCTCTCCGAGGCTTACGCTTATTCCGACGCTTTTGGCAACTTCGTCTGCGCCTGCTCCTCTGACCCCTCGTTTTATGACCTCTGCTATGAATCCTGCTATAATGAACCCTACCACAAGTATTGCTACTGAGCCTATTATCCTTGGGATGTAGTTTATTATTGTGTTCAGCACTCCTGTGAGCACTTGCAGCCCGAATATGTCAAAGGACATCATCAGCGAGATGAGGTATCCGATGTACTTTATCAGCTCGCCTATGATCTGTGATACTGAGTGTTCGATCCCTATCCCTTTTGCCATGTCTGTTATTCCGGTCTTCTTTGTTGCTCTGTCAAATCCTATCTTGCTGAGTATCTTGCCTACTATCTTCCCTAGTGTTCTGCTTAGGAGAACTCCTATGAACAGCACGAGAAGCCCAAGACCCAGTCTTGGAAGATACAGGTAGAACTGGTTTGCCCAGTAATCTATTGCATTTATACTTTGAAATTCTATGCCTTCCATTTTATCATCTCCTAGCTAGGGTTTGTCACTTCAAGCGTTACTTGTTCTGATTCAAGTTTCTGTGCTTTCGAATCTTTATCATCATATTTAACTGTTACTTGCGGGATCTTTATCACTTCGCCTATTGGAACTATCTTTATCTTGTATGCAAGCACGATGCTTTGTTCAGGCTTTAGTTCTTTTAGGTTCCATTCAAGAAGGGTTCCCTGGACTGTGTTCTTAAAGGTCGGTATGATCGCTTTGTTGTTTAGCAGGAACGAGCCCTCTTCTATCTTGAACGATATCGGGACAAGGTCACTTATTCTTATGTTTTTCAGGGTTTCTCCTGTCGTGTTTCTGAATCCCATGTTCACAGCGACCGTGTTCTCGACCCTTTGCCTTAGTTTTGTCGGCCACGCGTGTTTCCCGACCTTTTTTATTTTTGGCTTTGTGAGCGTCTCTATCACGTTTTCCATTACCTCTTTTATCTGGTCTTTTTTCATCACCCCGACCGCTCCAGCGGCAAGAAATGCAACAAGGGCGAAAAGCGTCCAGAGGGGGGTGCTTTTGATCTCTTCTATTTTTGTCGGCTCCTCCACTTTTTTCTCGATCGGCTCTATCCCTCTGATAAGGACATAGGCTTCATCAAGAGTGTCCTTTGCCTGGGCGTATTCGCTTTTGCTTATCTGGTTTTTCGCTTGCGTGAGGAGAAGGTTTGCTTTTTCAATGTTCTCTTCAGAGCCTTCAGGCGCGCCCTCTCTCAGTCCTTTTATGCGTTCTTCAACTACCTTGAGGAGGGGCTCTATTATGTTGTTTATCAGTCTTTTTGAGATGCCTATCCCTTCTGAGTACATGCTCTCTGCGGCTTCCAGTGAGTTTTCTGTGTTCTTGTATCTTTCCTCTTCCAGTTCGCTTCTTGAGATGTTCAGGCGTTCGTTCGCACTGTCCAGTTGCGCCTGTATCTGCCCTGTGTCCAGGCCGAGGTCTTGCATCTCCTGTATGAGC
>JAIVYC010000108.1:0-3563 GCA_048635645.1 Sulfurovum sp.
GGCCTGCACGGGGAGCCTGAGGGGTTTGTCCAGAGGTTTCTCAGGAGGCACAAGTTCATTAAACGCCTCTAGTAGGACCTTGCCCTTATACCATCCCGTCTATTATCCGGATGGCTCTGTGATGTTCTCATTTGTGGCAAAGCTGGCTATGGGTATGAATGGTATCTTGTCAACAGGGTATCCTGTCGGCTTCAGCAGTTCCTCGACCTCTTTCTTTCTCGCATCATATTTGGCCTGGTCGTAGTTCGCAGTGTCCATCTTGTTCATGGCCACTATGACCTGCTTTATTCCGAGTGTCCTTGCGAGCCATGCGTGTTCTTTTGTCTGGTCCTGGACCCCGCTGTCCACTGCAACGACAAGGATCGCAGCGTCGGCCTGGCTTGTTCCTGTTATCATGTTCTTTACAAAATCTCTGTGGCCTGGGGCGTCAATGATCGTGAAGTAGTATTTGTTCGTGTCAAATCTCCTGTGGGCTACGTCTATCGTAAGACCTCTTTCTCTTTCTTCTTTCATCTTGTCCATGACCCAGGCGAACTTAAAGCTTCCTTTCCCTATCTTCTCTGCTTCCTCTCCATATTTCTTCATGACCTGGTCTGATACCGCGCCACGCTCGAACAGGATCCTTCCCACTGTAGTGGATTTACCATGATCTACATGACCTATTACCACCAGGTTCATGTGTGGTTTTTTTTCAGCCATTTTATTGTCCTCCTCCTAATCCTTTCCTTTCTCTTATCTTTGTTATTATTTCTTCTTGTATGCTCCGCGGCATGACCTCAAATCCTATATTTTCGGTGCTCCACAGCACTCTGCCCTCTGCGGCAGAGCGGATAGCTGATGCAAAGCCAAAAAGCTCGGATACTGGCGCCTTTGCCTCGAGAATCATCAGATCGCCTTCTTGTCTCATATCAAGAATTTGGCCTCTTCTACCCTGTATTTCGTGCGTTACTGCACCCATATAATCTTGCGGAACGCGTATATAAACCTTCTGCTTTGGCTCAAGGACCGCAGGGTCAGAGGCTCTTATTGCCTCTTGTATCGCTATGCGCACTGCAGGTATCACCTGTCCTGGGCCTCTGTGTATCGCATCTTCGTGAAGCTTTGCATCGGTCAGCCTGATCTTCATTCTTGCGCATTTTTCTCTTGCCAACGGGCCTTGCAGCATCACTTCTTCAAATGATTGTATCACAAGCTCAAGGGTCTCGTTGAGGTATTGCACGCCTTTGCTTACGTCCAGGAATATATTCTGCCCGCGTATGGCTGACACTGATTTTGCCTCGTTCCTGTCCATTCCAAGTTCTACAAGAGTGGTTATGAGCTCTTTTCCTTTTGTCTTTTCTGTTATCTTTGCTTCTAGTATGGCGGTCCATATGGGCTCTTCCAGGGGTTCCACTGTCAGGTAGAACTTGTTGTGCTTGTTCGGGGATTTTCCTTCTATCGCTTTACAGGTCCCAAGCACTGTCTCCCTGTATGCGACTATAGGTGGTGATGTGATGATAGGTATCTTTTTGTCCACGGTTATCCTGTGCTCGACTATCTCCAAGTGCAGCTCTCCCATTCCTGAGACCTTGTGCTCTCCTGTCTCCTGGTCTATCTCGACCTTTACGGATGGGTCTTCCTTTTCTATGTCCCTGAGGGTCTCTATCAGTGCAGGAAGGTCCTTTACGTTCTTTGCTTCTATTGCTTTTGTGACCACTGGCTCTGCGAGCTTTATCGATTCGAACGGCACCAGCTTTGAATCTATGTTCGTGACCGTCTCTCCGCTTATCGCGCTCTTGAGCCCTGATACTGCCACGAGATTTCCTGCGGGTATTTCTCCTATATTGTACCTTTTTGCGCTCACATATATGCCGACCTGCTGTGCCCTGTGTTTTGCCTTTGCACCTATGAGGTAGACATCCGCTCCATCCTTAAGCGTTCCTGAGAATATCCTGCCTGTGGCTATCTCGCCTGCGTGCTCGTCAACTATGACCTTTGTCACCATAAAAGCCAGTTGCGCGTTGGGGTCGCAGGCTCTCATCTTGTCCTTCATCTCTTCGTCCTCTCCCTGCCAGATCTTCTCTATCCTGTACTTTTGCGCTTCTGCAGGGGATGGCAGGTGCTTTATGGTCATGTCAAGCAGCACGTTCGATAATGGCGCTTTTCTTGACAGTTCCCTTACCTTCTCTTTGTCATCTTCCCTGACTATGTCTATTATGTCTGAGAATGTGAGCTTTGTTTTCTGCATGACAGGCATGTTTATGGCCCATTGCTGGTATCCTGAACCAAATGCTACGGACCCGTCTGCCACGTTCACGATCCATTTTTCCTTGAACTCTGGCGGTGCCATGTTCGTTATGAGCTTGTTTATCTCAGCTATCATCTTCACGAATCTTGCCTGCATCTCGTCGGCCGTGAGTTTCAGTTCTCTTATCAGCCTGTCCACCTTGTTTATGAAAAGGACAGGCCTTACTCTTTCCTCAAGGGCTTGCCTGAGCACTGTCTCTGTCTGCGGCATGACGCCTTCCACTGCGCAGATAAGCACGATCGCTCCGTCGACAGCTCTCATGCTTCTGACTACCTCTGCTCCGAAGTCAACATGGCCTGGTGTGTCTATGAGATTTACGAGATATTTCTTGTCCTCAAAGTCATGGACCATGCTGGCGGCGCCGGCGAATATGGTTATTCCTCTTTCCTGCTCAAGGTCATATGCATCCATATGGCATTGTGCGCCCGCGGTCTCTTCTGAGATGAGCCCTGCTTTTGCAAGAAGGCCGTCTGTTGTCGTGGTCTTGCCATGGTCTATGTGCGCGACGATCCCTATGTTCCTTATATGACCTGGGTCATCCATCATGTTCCTGATATCTGAGATCATCTGTTCTTCTTTGCCCATTTGCTCACCTGCTTCCGCTTGCTACTCTTTCTGTCTCTTCTTTTTTTGTTATAGAATAAGTTTTAATATCGTGTTTTGCGGCTGCCATGATCTCATCTGCAAGAGCGATTGAAGCGGTTTTCTTGTTCTTGAAGGCTCTTTGTCCTGCGCCATGGGATATAAGCCTTAGTGAGAGGTCAAGTCTTCTCATTGGGGACACGTCGACCGGTCTTCTTGCTATTATCCCTCCCTGCCTGAAGGATGTTGTCTCTTCTTTCGGCGCGGTGTTCTCTATTGCTCTTACAAGCACTTGCAATGGATTTTCTTTTGTTCTTTCTTCGATCGTCTCAAGAGCGCCTTTCACTAGCTTGTATTCTGTTGTCTTTTTTCCTGTGTCTCTTCCGCTTATTCTCTTATGGACCCTTCCTTCTTTGAGGTGTCCTGTTACCATCATGCGGTTCATAAGTCTCTCGATGACATTGCATTTTTTCTTCCAGAACTGCGTCCTGACATGTTTTCCTCCGCTTGAGAGGTTGAGCGTTGGGTTTAGGTTTATGTAAGGCTTCAGACCAAGGTCTTTGCATTCCACCTGCGGGTCCCACTTGTTGAATAGTTTGAACGTTTCCATTTTTATCTTCTTGGCTTCTCCTTCTTTCCTGATACCAGTTGCGAGAGCGCGAGGTCGTTGACCTTGACGACCTTGTATCTGACC
>JAIVYC010000109.1:0-3563 GCA_048635645.1 Sulfurovum sp.
CCTACCAGGTCCAGGGGGTTTCTTGCAGTGGCATACCAGGGGATCCCCTTCTTTATCTTGCCTATCGTTTCTTTTGTGAACTTAGCGAGCTCAAGCCCTAACTCCTCTGCCTTATCCGTCGCTATTACCCCGAATCCCCCTCCGTTCGTCACTATCGCTATCCTTTTGCCTTTTGGCAGGGGTTGCATGTCATGCGCGTTCGCAAAGTCGAATAAGTCCTCTGTACTATACGCCCTGATGATGCCTGATTGTTTGAGTGCGGCATCATAAACCTCATCCGACCCTGCGAGCGAGCCGGTATGGGATGTGACCGCTTTTATCCCTGCTTTGCTTCTTCCTGCCTTGAGCATTATGATAGGCTTTTTCCGGGTCACTCTTTTCCCAAGTTCCATTAGTTTTCGCCCGTCATGCGTGCTTTCAAGGTATGCTGTGATGACCTTGGTGTCTTTATCCTTTGCAAGGTATTCTATCAGGTCCAGCTCATTGACATCTGCCGCGTTCCCATAGCTTATGAACTTGCTTATTCCTATCATTTCTTTGGCGCACCAGTCGATTATCGCGCTTCCAACGGCTCCGCTCTGGCTTATGAATGCAATGCTTCCTTGGGGGGGTCTTGCGAGCCTGTATGTCGGGAGGAACATGGTGTCAACCCCTGTTTTTTTGTCCATCACTCCTATGCAGTTCGGCCCTATGACCATTATCCCGCTTTTTTTGACTATCTCCTTTATCTCATCTTCAAGGTCCTTTCTGCCTACTTCAGC
Source organism: Sulfurovum sp. (assembly GCA_048635645.1). Lineage (GTDB taxonomy): Archaea > Undinarchaeota > CAZHTU01 > CAZHTU01 > JAIVYC01 > JAIVYC01. The sequence goes on from JAIVYC010000109.1 coordinate 762, forward strand.
GAATCCGCCTGATATGATCACCACTGCTTTCACTTTTTTCTTTACGCATCCTTTAAGCACTTCCGGCACTATTTCCGCGGGCGTCACTATCACGGCAAGGTCGACCTCTTGTCTGATATCAAGGATGCTCTTGTATACCTTTTTCCCGAACATCTCCCCTCCTTTCGGGTTTATTGGTATCGTGTTATCAAATCCGTTCTCCACGAAATTGCGCATTATGGCATAGCCTAGTTTCTTATGGTTCCTGCTTGCGCCTATTATCGCGATCTCTTTTGGGGAGAAGAACGGTTTGAGGTCTTTCATGTTAGAACCTAACATCTCTCTCTTTATATTTTTACTCTTTGAGCAGTCTTTCCCATTTTCTGTTCACGCTTTCCTGTATCTTTTCTATCTCTTCTTTTGGCAGGTGCCTGAATCTTTTCTGCAGTTTGAAGTACTCTCTGATCGGCCGCAGTTTCCCTATTTTCACATTAACTATTACCCTTCCCTCCTCTATCTCATAAAGCGGCCATGCCCCTGTCATCACGCCTGCTCTTGCCACTTCTATCGTCTTTGAGGGGTCGAACCACCAGCCTGTCGGGCATGGCGCCTGCAGGTCTATGAAAGAGGGCCCTTCATGCTCCATCGCTTTCTTGACCTTTCGTGCATAGTCAACAGGAAAGGCAAGCGATGCTGTTGCCACATATGTGCCTTCATGTGCGGCCATTATCTCTTGCATGTTCTTCCTTGGGAGTGTTTTTCCCACAGGGTTTTTTTTGCCAGGAGGTGTTGTCGTTGTCATTGCTCCATATGGGCTTGCTGAGCTCTTTTGCATCCCTGTGTTCCCGAATGCCTCATTATTATAGCATATGTTTATGAAGTTATCAAGTCTCTCGCATGCCCCGCTTAGCGATTGCAGTCCTATGTCGTAAGTGGCCCCGTCTCCCTGGTAGCACAATATGTTCACTTTCCTTCCCTTTCTCCTATACGCCCGTTCTATCCCTGTTGCCGTGGCTGCTGCGTTCTCTATGGCATTGTGTATCCACGGGACCTTCAGAGGTGTGTTCGGGTATAGGGCGAGCAGCGTCATGCATCCTGAGGCATTGATGACTATCGTGTTCTTTCCAAGGACCTTCAGCGCAAGCTTCAACCCCAAAACCCCCGGGCATCCCTTGCAGGCAAAGTGCCCTCCAGTTAGGTAGTCTTTTTCAGGTATGTCTTTTATCGCGTTTATCTCCATCAGTACACCCACTCATCTTTTGGTCTCTTGAGTCTCTTGAACATGGATTCAAAGTGCTCTTTCGTGACAGGTCTCCCTCCGAGTCCACTAATATAATTGCATATCCTTGGTTTTTTCCTAATATCATACATCGCTGATCTTATCTCAGGGTATATTATCCCGCCTTCTCCAGGTGCGACATCCCGGTCAACGACCCCAACGTTCTTCACACCTTCAAGCATCTTCTGTATCTGCTTTTCAGGGAACGGCCTTAGCATCCTTATCCTGAGGACCGCCTGGTCCCTTTTTATCGCTGATATCGCGCTTGTGCTCATTGAGTTCGTGGTTACCAGTACATCCCTGGCATTCTTGTCTCCATACCATTCCACTGCCGAGTATTTCCTTCCGAATTTCTTTGCGAATTCCTTTTCCACTTTCTTGGCAACTCCAAGCGCGTTCTCCGAGGCTAGGTGGTGCTGGTGCCTGAAGTACATATATTTCTCTAGCACTGCTACGCCCATGCTCTGCGGGTCTTTAGGGTCTAATATCTCATGTGTTGGCTTGTACCTTGGAAGGAACCCATCGACCGCTTTCTGCGATGGCATCTCTGTTGGCTCTCTTGTGTATGAGAGGACGAACCCGTCCATATTGACCAATATCGGGAGCAGCACTTTTTTGTCCTCTGCTATCTTGAACGCTTGTAGTATCGTGTCAAGGACTTCCTGGTTGTTCATGCAGTGGAACTGCAGCCATCCTGTGTCTCTTTGCCCTAGCACATCATTATGGTCTGTCCAGAGGGTTATCGGGCTTGAGAGGGCTCTTGATACGTTCACCATGACTATCGGGAGTCTCATCCCGCTTGCCACGTACATTATCTCGTGCATGAGCATTATGCCCTGCGAGCTTGTCGCTGTGAATACTCTTGCTCCGCTCGCGCTTGCGCCTACGGCAGCTGATAGCACAGAGTGCTCTGATTCCATCTGCGCATATTCAAGGTCCACTTCTCCGTCAGCGATCCATTTTGCTATCGTCTCTATGATCTCTGTCTGCGGTGTTATCGGGAATGCTGGTATTACATCCGGCTTTGAAAGTCTTGCAGCCCAGGCTGCTGCCTCATTTCCTGTGAGCAGTGTCCTATTCATGCAGATCCCTCTTTTTTTCTATCGCCTTGGCCTTGCACTCATTATGGCATATCATGCACCCGCTGCATAGTCTATAATCCCATTCAGGACCGTCCTTCCATTTTATCGCTGCCTCAGGGCAGAAGATAAAGCACATCTTGCATTTGACGCATTTTTCTTTCACGAACACCGGCTTATAGACCCGCCATGCGCCTTTGTTCACTTTCGCTGAGCTTCCAGGCGTTTTTATCACAGGCATTCCCTTTTCCCCGTCATATCTAACTTTCATATGGTCTGCTCCCATGCGATCTTGGCAAGCTCTCTGTTTTTTTTCACTTTTTCTTCCCCAAGCTTGGCCAGCTCTATCCCTATTGCCTTCAGTATGCTTTCAAGCCTTGCGATCCCGGATATCTTCGCTATCCCTCCAACAAGTGCTGTATCTGTGATGTCTGCTCCTATCATCCTGAACGCCATGTCTGTCAG
>JAIVYC010000110.1:0-3465 GCA_048635645.1 Sulfurovum sp.
CTCTGTCACGAAAGCGTCATTGTCTGTTGCCCGGATCCTGAACCAGAGATCTATGGTGTCAGAGAAACCAGGGATAGTGGCGTAATAGAGGCTATCTGTATTGTTCATTGCTATTAAAGAGGATGAAGTGAAATCAGGGATAGGGGTTGCCCCGTGGATGCTTCCGTCATTCCCAAGCCCTGACCCATCCTGGATGGTGTCGCCTGTTCCATTGGAAAAGGTGTACTTCAAGACCAGGCCCTCATGCAGGTCAGTGTCATTCTGGTATCTTGACAAGACCTCTGAATCATTAAGGGTCCTATTGTATATCCTGAAATCTCCAATCTTTCCGTAGTAGAAATTGGTCGCTGCATTCGGCGCTCCTCTTGCCGCGATCCTCACAGGCTTTGTGTTGGTCGCGATAGAGCCGCCCTGATAATCTGCGATCGTGCTGAGGAGGACACCGTTCTTATATGTCCGTACGCTAGTGCCGTCATAGGTCATTGCAACATGCGCAAGCTCGCCTGCGGCCACAGAGACGCCTGTGCTTCTCCATTCCCATCCACCTGCTGTATACAAAGCCCAGTTCAGGATCCCGTTCCGCAAAGACCATTCATATGAGGACTCTTTGTTGATAAGTGTGTTCTCACTTCCAAGAGAGCTCGGCTGTATCCATGAGCCAAAAGAGAAGGATGCCATGAGGTCAAGGCTGTCAGAATCAGGTATCTCAATATAGTCGTTCCCGTCAAACTGCAGGTCAAATTCTGTAGTGTAAAAGAGCTCTGCCTGGGTTATGGTCTTGTCATCAGTGATATTCGCAGAGACATTGACAGGGGTGTCAATATTTGGATATTGGGGCTCGTATTGCACATCTGTCAGGACAGGAGGGGTGGATGCAGAGTAATTGAGGACTGCAGAGACCTCGATGTTGTTGCTCCTGTCCTCTGCAATGACCTGATAGAAGATATCTGTTGATGCATTTGAAGAGGGGATAACCGCTGAGTAAGTTCCGTTCCTTTTTGTGCCATTGATCAGGTCCATGCTTAGGCTTGTCCAATTGCTTGAGTCAAAGGAATAGTTCAAGAGCACACTATAGACATAGCTGTTGTCAGAAACACTTGCGTTTATCTCCATGTCATCTGCTGAATGGATGATGCCAGTGATGCCTGTCACCTCTTCTATCAGAGGCTTAGTGATATCCTCTATCTCTGTATAGAGAGGGATCGGTAATGACGCATTGACAGGATCATTTGAGCTTATTTGGATGTTCTTATCTATTGTCTGGGCAAGGTCTGTGCTGAACGAGACATTGAAAGATATGGAAGCGTTCGGCGGCAAGTGAACCCTAAATGTGTTCCCATCCATTGGAGCGGCACTTCCCAAGGTATGGTAACTGGCCGTGCCGATGTTGGGCTCTCTCGTGAAATGTCCTGTGCCATTGTTCTCATACCAGAACACATTACGGCCTGAATAGTCCACAGCAAGAACATCCTGGTCACCGTCACTGTCAAAGTCATAATTGTCAAAAGAGGCGTAATTGTTGACATCAAAAACCTGGTGGGAATAAGAGAAGCTCCCGTTCCCGTCACCAAGCCATAGTCTGGTGTCACCGCCAGAGCCACCTATGGCAATGATATCCAGATGCTGGTCCCCGTCAAAATCAGCCACAGTGACACCATAGGGATTATTGCTATAGCCATAGGTGTCGAACAGGAACGTTGAATTGAAATTCCCTGTTCCATCACCAAAGTAGGAGTATATGTGACCCTCTGAATAGATCCCATAGGCAAAATCCATGAAACCATCCTCATTCAGATCACCCGCATCCTTTCCAAAGCCATAAGTGCCAGGAGCATCCAGAGTGATGGTCTTTCTTTCAAAGTTCCCAAAGCCATCCCCAAGGAACAGGAAAAGATCATCATTATAGCCGGTGATCACAAAGTCATAAAAGCCGTCATCATTGAAATCAGCAGTCGCAATATCCATTCCATAGCCATTCGCGATGAAATCACCAATGTCGACAGGTGAAGCGAAATTGCCTTCATTGGTCTGAGTGTAGAGGTAGACGTTCTGTGAACTGTCACCGACCACAAGATCACAGTCACCGTCAGAATCAAAATCAGCTATACCAGCCCCCCTGATATAGTAGTTAAGGTCGGATTTCTGCTGCAAAGAAGAGAAGGTGCCATCATGGTTGATCTTTGCATAGAAGATCCGCGCATAGTAATCCGTGGCAATGATGAAGTCATCCCCGCAATAGTGCTGCTTAAGCATATTGGAGCCAGTCCTTCCAGGCAAAGTGATGTAAGCGGTCAGGATGGAGTTGCCTGAGTTGGATATCTCGAACTCCTGTCTGAGAGTGTCGTCGATATTAGCGGTGCCTGCATTCCAGCTCAAAGGGGAGGCATTGATCACAGGATATAAGATATCATGGACGAAAAGCTCGCTTGTGTTCCTATTGCCAAAAGTGTCAATAGCTGTCAGAGTGTAAGAGAGGTCATTTGTTGTTGCGAACGGTCCGATAGAAACAGAATAGTTGTCTCCTGAGACATGAGCGAGGTCCTTTGTCACCCAGCCGGAGCCGATGGAATAATTGAGGAAGATGGAATCCAAGCCAAAGTTATCGCTGACATCAGCCGAGAGGGTAATGGTGTCATCAACCGTCACGACGGACGGGGTCTGGCTTATGTTCTCTATCAACGGGTTCTGGGAGTCTGTTATGTTAGCCTGAACATGGACTTCAAGCCTTGGTGTGTTGATATCATTGGTAAAGAAAGTGATATTCCCGCTGATCTCCCTCTCCCAGGAGGTATCCAGTTCAAATTCAAATGTTTGGGAATTTCCAGGGGCTATTATGAAGTACTTCTCGTTCACAGGAGGCGTACAGATGCCCATCCGGTTAGTGCCTGCATATCCAAGGTTTTGCGCAGGACCAAGTGAGGCATTTCCAAGGCCCTGTCGATAATATAAGTACTCTAGGTCGTAATTAGTGTATGCCAGGTCCACATACCCATCATAGTTGAAATCAAAGCTGTCCATCGGGGTGTAGTGATTCTGGTCAAAGAGCTGCTTTACATAAACGAGGTTTCCTGCACCATCCCCCTTATAGAACTTGACCTCCCCGCCGCCAGTGCCGATCATCACGTCAGTGTGGCCGTCCTCATCAAAATCAGCTGCAGTGACACCATAAGAGCCAGAGCCAATATTAGTGAGGTATTTAGTCCAGAAGCTCCCGTTGCCATAGCCGAAATAGAAATACAACTCGCCGTTCAGGGAATTGCTCATCACAAAATCCATGTTCCCATCCTCATTGAAATCACCGGCATCCTTGCCCCGGTAATAGTCACCTGGAACGCTCTGCAACTGGCTCTTTACGAACGTGCCATCCCCATTCCCAAGGAACAGGTGGAGAACAATGTTGTTCCCTGAAACAACATAATCATAGTTCCCATCATTATTGAAATCAGCAGTGGCCATATCCATGGT
>JAIVYC010000111.1:0-3460 GCA_048635645.1 Sulfurovum sp.
ATCCCTGTTTTTCCAGCCCAGTCATTCACAAATCCGCAGACCGCCTTTTCAAGGGCTTCCTGCCCTGCTGCTGCGATATCCTCCTTTTTGATATGAGTAAGGTTTTCTTTTCTTAATCCTTCTTCTCTGATCCTGCTATTTTCAAACTTTAGTAGTTCAAGTATCCCTTTTGCCTTCAAGGCATCCCCCTTTGCCGCAAGCCCGACCACTTTTCCTTCGTCTCTTCCAGGTCTGAATCCTATTACCTCAGTTATCTTTGCATAGAAATCCCCTGCACTATGCATTGCATCCTGTTCGAACAGCCTTTTCATCTTCCCGCCGGCGGATCTACTTATCGTGCTGGAAACTCCATCTCCAATGTCATCCATGGTCACCACAAGCCGGTCTCCCCTCTCTGTCAGGAGGCATCCTCCTGCATGCGCCAGGTGGTGCTCGATCATCTCTATCCTGCATTTCAACCCTATCCTTTCAAGCCGTTTCCTTGTGAGTCTAAGGTTTGCAGCTCTTTCCACTTTTTCCAGCACAGTCCCTTTTGCCCTGCACTGGTATCTCCTGTAAAGATCATTCGCCCTGCTGAACGAGCTGTGCTCCTTTCTTATGTCCTTATACCTTCTCTGCGCAAGCCTCAAAGCGAATACATGGGTCATATATGATGCGGTATAGACAACCCCCACCTCTCCAGGCTCGGTCCCGGTCATATCAATAACCTCTCTTATCGCCTTTTCAGGGAACCCTGCCTGGTTCTTGAGCCTTGTAAGCCTTTCCTCATTGACCGCAGCGATCATCTTCCCGTCCTCTGAGAGTGCGGCCCCGCAGTCATGCCCCTCGCATATCCCCAGCGCTTTCATCTATCCCTCAAGAGTGCCATGGTATTGTTTATGGCCTCAGGGTTCAGCGAGCACAAAAGATTGAATTCCACGTTCGCGTATGCATAGCATCCATCGCATGTTATCGCCCCTATCCTTTCAAATGCTTTTTTAAATCCTATCTCCCTGCAGTTCACAGGTTCATCCACCATGTTGAAGCATGAATGCATATTCCCGTTCGGGTATACATGAGCGTATAGTTTCCCTGCCCAGCATCTCTGCGGTCTTTTATCAGGCCAATTTAGCAGATGCCTGAGCCCTTCTCTTGAGTTCCCTATCCTTTTCTTTCCCTTTTCAGACATGAGTTTCCTTATTGCCCTCTGGTAGTCTTCTCTCTCAGGATAAAGCCTCCTTGCCTTTTCCCCGCCGCACAGCTCATAGTCAAGCACAGGCTGGAAGTATGCGGTGAAACCCATCTCCTCTGCCTTCTTAAGCACAAAGTCTATGCTCCCGATACTATGCCTAGTCAGCACTGTTGTCACCCAGACGTTCATCCCTGCCTCTTTTGCGGTCTCTATCGCATTGACCGCTTCCTTATAGGCTCCTTTTCCCCTGTGCCTTTCATGCACCTTTTCAGGCCCGTCAAGGCTCACCTGCAATAGGTCAAGGCCTCTTATCTCTTCTATCCTTTTCGGTACAAGGCTCCCGTTCGTCACAAGTCCGGTGAATATCCCCTTTTCCTTAGAACGCCATATGATCTCCCCTATATCCTTCCTCAGGAGAGGCTCTCCTCCTGTCAGCCCAAGCCTCTGGCAACCCATCCCTGCCATCTCATCTATCATTCCAAGCGCTTCATCAGTGGTCAGCTCTTTTTCCTTGGTATCCCATACCTTACAGTAAGCGCATCTCTTGTTGCATCTATTGGTCACAGTATAGCTTACAGAAAGAGGACATCTTTTCCCAAGAAGCCTGTTTTTGAGTATACTGATCCCTGAGCTCACTGAGTTTTTGTAGCGCATCATTGCTACAATTATTTAATCTATTTCCATTATAAAACCTAGCATGGAGCTTGAAGATTTCCGCAAGAAGATAGACTCGATCGACAGGGAGGTGCTCTCCCTTCTCTCAGAGAGGATGGCTCTTGCTCCTGAGATCGCAAAGATAAAACAGGCCGCCTCAGAGCCGGTCTTACAGCCTGAGAGAGTTGCTGAAATGATCAACTCAAGGAAAAGATCAGCATCCGACCTCTGTCTTGACCCGGATTTCATCGAGCAGCTTTTTTCTCTTATCATCAGGGAGTCGATGCGTCTTCAGGAGAAATAGCCTAACCCTTATTAATTTATCCACACATATTCTCCTTATGCGTATCCTAGCGCCCTTAACGCAAATTTCAGAAATAGAAGCCCTTATTGAGGGAGGCGCTGATGAATTATACTGCGGTGTCCTCTCTTCAACATGGAAAAAGCATTTCTCAGCTGTAGGGTCTCCGAATTGGCGCACTTCCTCAAAAGCTAATTTATCCGGTTTCAAAGATCTCAAGCACGCGGTTGAGTTGGCGGAAACGCATTCCACACCCATTTTCTTGACACTTAATGCCCAGACTTTTTCAAGATCTCAACTTACCAGGGTTTTTGAGGAGGCAGAGAAGGCTGTGAAAGCAGGTGTTAAGGGGCTTATAATTGCAAATCCTGTCCTGATACGGTCTATTTCAAAGAGCGCTCTTTCAGTTGATATCCATATAAGCACCATATCCTCTGTTTTCAATTCCAAAGCCCTTGCCTTCTACCAGGATTTGGGCGCTTCCCGGGTTGTTCTGCCCAAGGAACTTGACTTGAGCGAGATCTCAGATATAATAGAAAAGTCTTCTGATATTGAGATCGAGGTTCTTGTCCTGAATGGTCTTTGTCACAATAGTGAGGGCTTTTGCACCTTCCAGCATCGCATGCGCGAATCAGCCCTGATCGGATGGCCTTCTCCCATCTATGAATCTGCTTTGCGGATTCTTGGAGGCCTACCAAGGCAATTAAGGGCATTCCTATTCTTCAATACCCCACTTAAGAACTCTACTGCATGTCTTCTCCCTTATAAGGTGAAACGTCTAACCGGGACCTCTGAAGCAGCTCTCTCAGCAGCATCTTCAACCCCAAAAGCAGGAAATCATCTCAATTCTTGCGCTGTCTGCGCTATCCCTAGATTGATCAATGCTGGGGTTGATACGATCAAACTTGATGGCCGGTTTTTTTCAACTGAGAAGAAGCTTTCTGATCTTGCTTTTGTCAAATCCTGTGTTGATTTCGCAGTATCAAATCCTTCAAGTGAGGATTTCCAAAGCTTTGCCATAAAGCAATACCAGAGATCACACGGTTTCCCTTGTCAGAGCTCCAACTGTTACCCTTCTGTGGAGGTATCCTGATGGAGAAGGCTTTTTTTGTTTCGGATCCCAGCGGCCTTTCTCAATTATCGGAAGAGCACTCCCGCCTTTATTTTGGCTGTGAGTTCTGTGAGCGGCGCATCCCCTCTAAAGATGAGCTTTCTGGGGCAATTGAGTCCGCATCTTTCAAAGGGATCTCCTTTTCTTTTGTCACCCCGTTCGTCACAGAGAAAGGCCTTCAAACCCTCACCCCCCTATTTGAGTTGCTTCCAAAAGGTTCAGA
>JAIVYC010000112.1:0-3405 GCA_048635645.1 Sulfurovum sp.
CTTTACAGTAGGATAGCATTCATCCCCGCACTCTGAATCTGCCTGCAGCACGCAGGACATGCTCGCGGTCCCGCTTCTCCAGAGCTCAAGATCTGTGAGATCCTCGCATCCGGTATCCACTTTCGAAAGACCAGGTCCAGGTACAATGGCCACAGAGTCAATGCGTCCCGTGTTCCCGTCAGAGTCACGGACAAACCCCTCACCTATCTTTTCAAAGTCGATCTTGATAGTGAAAGGCTCTGTCCCGACGATCTTCTTTGGGGCTGTTATCCTTATCTCGAGCGGGGATAATGAACTTTCAACCCTTGAGCTTGAGAGCTTTCCAAGCCGCTCAAGCTCCTTTAGCCTGTCCTCTGAGAGCACCGGAATATCAAGCTCTGCATTGCTGGTGTATTCATACGACACTTTGACACCGATGTCCTGCCTAAGCCGCTCGTTCTTGCTGAGATCCGGCTTGCTAGAAAGCGTCCAGACAACATCCTTGCTTTCACCAGGGAGGTTTGCCTTGATGTCTGCCTTGCTTAGGGTATGCATGTCGATCTCTGAGCCGCAGTCAGTGAAATCCCCGCAATTGAAGATCCATGCCTTAACATTCTCAGCATCAGAATCCCCTATGTTCTCAACCCTCAGCCTTACGCTTATGGTATTACCAGACCTTACCTCAGGGATATCAGGCTCGAACGCCTTTATCAGGATGCCATAATTTCCTCTGGTAACAACCGTGTCGCTTTCCATACAGCCAAGTGAGATGAACAGGAGGAGCAGTAGAAACAGCCTCATTTTATCACGGTCACCCTGCTTGACGCTCCAAGATTATACCTGTAAACAACCTCTCCACTGATCACAGGAGTGTACTCCTCTCTTGTCGTGGAGACCTTTATCCCACAAGAGAGGACAGCCTGCCTGCCGTCTATCAATTTTATCTCACTGGCAGTAGCTGTCTTGCCTGAGATCTCGAACTGTGCACAGTCCCCGAACTCCAGGCCTTCAGGGATCGTTATAGAAACACGCCTGACACATCCAAGGGCATCCCCAAAGCACTCGCCTTTTTCCGCTGGCTTATACGCATCCTTGACATACCCATTGCCAGTGTTCGTTAGGATCGCTTTTATCTCGAACTCTTTGAAGTCATCCGAGTTTTCCCTCACAATTGGCTCGTCTGAAGCTATCCTTAGGGTCACAGGACCGTCAAGCGAGGTACTGACACCGGCTGGGAGCCCGCGCCCGCTCTGCTTAAGCTCAAGCACCCTTTCATAGATAAGGATCGGGATCTCTCTTGTTGTACTGCTTTTATAATCAAAGCTTACTATTGCCTTGAAGTTGAACGGGTAAGTATCCTCCCCTTTGATGAGCTTTGGCGCTTTCATATCCCAGAGCACCTCTTTTGACTCGCCAGAGGTCCCTAGCTCAATATCAGCAGGGTGCAGAGAGCCCAAGGATCGCTCCCATTCCGCTCCTTCAAACCCTCCATGAAGATAAAGATTTGCATTGACATTAGTTGCAGGGAAAAGACCTCCATTATATATCAGCATTGCAAGAACGATCCGCCCTTCCTCGCTCACAGTCTCAATGTCAGGCTTGAAATAGGATATGCCCAGGCTCTTTGCATTCGACGCCTGCGGGGTCTCACCGCTGATACAGCCTAGTGAGAGAACAAGAAGTCCAAGCACGAGAGTTCTAAGATATACTGAACTGAATCTCGTCTTCATAATGATATCTATATGAGACAATACTTTTTAAAACTAAGTATCTCTCATCGGCGTCCTGCAGGTCGATATTGATCCTGCAATTTATTATCGCGTTGTTCCCCTTCCAGAGCCGTATGTTCTCGATCTCCACGTTCTTTGAGAAGCTTAAAGAGCCGTCAACCCCTTCGCACCCGATCTGCAGGTACTCGTGGAACTCAGGGTCCTGGCTTACAATCTCAAGCTTTAAGCTGTTTATGCAGTCAAGGCTTTCTCCCTGGCACCACCCGCCTGGTGATGATTCATTGCTTCTTACCGTGCCAGTTCCTGTATTCTCAATAATGAGCTTGAACTCTGCCGTTCCGGTAGTTTTGCCCTCAGAAAGAATTATTGGATCCTCTGAGAGGATATACACGTTAACAGGGGCTGCTGATATGCTTTCAATGCCTGCCTGAATCCCGCCTGCCCTTTCTTTGTCAGCGTTTACAACAGGGATCTCTTTTATCATCTCTGTCTGGTAGTCAAAGCCGATCCTTGTCTTGATATTCTTTTTCACAGGAAGCTCAACAGACGGGGCATTTATCTGCCAGATGACCTTGTCCTTGTCCCCGGGTATGCCTGCGCCAGGCTCTGGAGGTGAAAGGCTTGTCTGATACACAGGCTCGCTCACAGTGAACTCTCCTGTGTTCACAAGCTGGATATTCAGATTCTCTGCCTTTGCAGCCCCAACATTCTCTATCTCAAGGATAAGGTTTGTCCCGCCCCCGCTTCTCAGTTCGGTCTTTTCAGCGTAAAAGTTCGAGATGAACACACCTGCATCTCGTTCAATATGAACGTCACTCCTGTATTCAACAGGTCCGCTCTCCTCCCCTCCAATGCATCCTGCGCATAAGATCACCACGATAAGCAACAATCTTTTTATCATGTCTCCCCGACCACCCTGACCAAGAAATCATCTTTTACCTGATATCTATACTGCGTATACGCCCTGAACACGTACGTGCGCTTGAACTCAGGCTCGGCATCCAGGTCAGCCTCGGCTTTTATATTGCAGGAAAGCCATGTTGACCCAGAATGCAATATGCCAATATCAGTGAATTTCACCTTAGTGGATGTCGACTGGTTCACTAGAACATACTCAGCTCCAGAGCATTCAGTCACAGACAGCTTGCCTACCGCATCCCCTTTTGGGACGTACAGTTCCACGTTTCGTATACAGCCCACAGGGCCTAGAGTACATTCAGCACTTTCATCATTCAGGACCCCATTCCCCAAATTCGAGATCTCAATATAAAGCTTGAAATCTTTTATCCCGTTCACGTCAAGGACCGTGTTCTCTGTCTTCATATCTATCCATATGGGCCCTTCACTGTTCAATGTCTCTGGGCTTATTTGGGCAGATCCTTGCTGATATCTGTTTCTTGTCATAACATCTGTTTTCAAGGTGCTGTCAGAGGAATAATCATAGGAAACCTCGACCTCAAAAGTATAATCATATCCAGTCCTTGTCTGTGGCGCTTCGAACTCCCACTCGATCTGGTCGATATCTCCTCTTGTGTTCGTCTCAATGTTAGGGGGGAGAAAAGAATGCCCTCCATTAAGTGATCGTGACAATGGAGACAAAGGCTTGAAACTTCCGAACTTGCTTATTCGCGCAACAGCGTCTTCAGCAGGTTTGTCTCCCATGTTCTGCAGGGTCAGGTAGACGCTAAGCAGGTCA
>JAIVYC010000113.1:0-3400 GCA_048635645.1 Sulfurovum sp.
GGGACAATAGCGGGCCGGTATTCATGAACGTCACACACAACACAACAATAGAAGCAGGAGAGAATCAGACGATCACAATAAACGCGACAGACAATTATGGGATAGATGCGGTATGGGTCGAGACAGCAGTGGAGAATATTAGTGCAAGCCTAAGCTGGGGCACAGAAGCTAATGGGACATATATTGCCGTATGGATGCCCGGGCTTGGACAGGTGAACTTCACGGTGTGGGTCAATGACACCTCAGGGAACAGAGCGAATGCCACAGGAAGATTTAATGTCACGGATACCAGAGCCCCTGAACTGGAGGTTGAGATAGTTCCTTTTGTTGTTGCAAAAGATGGGAATGTCAGCATATGTGCTGTTGCTTTGGATTACCAGACAGAAACCATCTGGATGAACATATCCCATGGGAACACAAGTGAATTGCTGTTCGGCGCGAACCAGACGATCACGAATAGCACATGGCTGGGGGTATACAATGTGACTGTGTTTGTAAATGACACCTCAGGGAATAGGGCGAACACAAGCGGTACATTTGTTGTAAGCGAGCCTGTCGAACTGGAGATAGTCGTGCCAGAAGGGACAGTAGAGATAAAGGTAGGAGATGAAAGCATCTCACAAGCAAATGAAAGCTCTAACCTGACATTAGGGGCATATGAATATGAGATCGTGTATAGGAGGAATGACACATACAAGATAGCGCTGAAAAACCTCAACCTGACAGAAAACACCACGATACATATGCAGCAAGAGGATGTATTAGCGAACGCAACGCCATCGAACTCCACCGGATTGGAGCATGCTGTGCTGTTGAACCGGACGATAGCATTCAAGCCGAACATTAGTGTGAATGGGACAGAGATCGGGGTAAGCGCAACAGTCTGTATAGACCACACCGGATTGAACTACAGTGAAGGGTATCTTAGGGTGTATAAGTGCGAATGGGACTTTGGGAACAGCACATGCCAGGGAGCCTGGGGCGAGCTTGAGACATATGTGGATGAGATGGCGTGTTCGAATGTGACATCCTTCTCAGCGTTCGGGCTGGCAGAGAACCAGAAATACTGCGGGAACGGGATACTGGAAGCGGGAGAGGATTGTGTGAACTGCCCTGCGGATGCAGGAGCCTGTCCAAGCCCCCCATCAAGCGGTGGAGGCGGGGGCGGGTTTATCATGGTAATGCAGACAAAGGAGAATGAGACAGAGGAAAATGAGACCCAGGAGATCGAAAATAGGACGGAAGAGCCAGAGCTGATCATAGAAAAGACAGAGACGATAGAGGAGCTGCTGGAGAGGCTTGCCAGGGAGATAAAAGATAAAAAAGAGGAGCGGTATAACACGAGAGGTCTTGAAATAGCGCTTGAACTTGCCAAAGAGCAGTATGAAAAGGGAAACCTGCAACTGGCAAGAAGCCTGCTTGCAGACATTGAGGCAGGGCTTGAGAGGGTCGAGAAGATAGAAGAGAAAAAAGAGGAGATAGTGGAAACAAAGGCCGCGGCACTAGAGCCGGTAGAAAAGGCAGTGATGGCCTATCTTATTGGAGCAATGCTTGCGGTCGCAATAGGGTTGATCCTCGTGAAACATAGGATCGATCCCAGGTATGTTGATGAGGAAGAATAGGGATGATGCGGGGGAACTTGGGCTCAATCCTCAACATCAAGATCGACCTGTTCTTTTGACATAGCCATTGCCTGGAATATCCTCAGCTTCTTCTTCAGGGCCTTATTCTCCTTTTCCTCCTTCTTAAGGGCCTTCTTTGTCTCTGAAATAGAGATCCTGAGAGAAGCCAGCTTTGACAGGAGTTCCTTTGCCTTTGCAGACTTTCTGCCATATCTTTCCTCAAGAGAAGAATTGTTCGCGGTCAGGTCCATGACCTGGCCTTTAGCATCCTCAAAAAGGGAATTAAGCTCTGAACGCTCCTCTGAAAGGGCCGCGACCTTCTGCTCAAGATCAAAATTCTGAGACACCAACTTTTCTATCTCTCTCTTTATCTTCTTCTTATTGTCCTTTTCCAAAAGCACTTCAAAAAAACCCAGGTCAAAAGCCATTTCAATACCTACCTGCATATTAGTAAGGGATGTGTTATTTAAATAGTAAAACTTATTTTAAAAACTTGATGGAAACCAAAAAGACCGCTTGCTTTGGACTTGTCCTGCTTTTGGCAGGCCTGTGCGTAGGACTAGAGTATGGCATAGATGTCAGAATAGAGCCTACTGAAATGGTCAAAGGCGATATGGTGGAAATAAAAGCCACCATAATAAACAACGGCACTGACGAGCTAAGACAGGTCAGGGCAGTACTGGAATCAGCAGGAGACAATCTGGAGCTCACGAATATTGAGGAAAGCCTCGGCACGATAGAGAGCGGAAAGAACAAGACGGCAGTGTTCACTGCAAAGGTCCTTAACACGACAGAAACAGAGATCAGAATAAAGGTGCTTATCCCAGGGGAGGAGACAAAAGAATACATCTACAGGTTCCCGTTCAAGGAGTTTATCGGAGTGAACTAGACGCTTGTAAGGATAACAGAAGCCGAAGACCTGCTGAAAAAGGCAAGGAGCAGGCGGCCGGCAGGATGCCAGTTCGGGGATATTTACATAGAGATGGGCGAAGAGTACTATGATGCGGCGATCGGGAACTGGACAGAATACCAGCAGGACAAAGAGGAGGAATTTCTGGAAAAGGCCTATGAGAACGCAGAAAACTCTATTTATTACACTGAGCTTGCATTAAAAGAATTTGAAAAATGCGCAGACATCCCGCTGGAGGTCCTTGAAAAGATAAGACAGCTTGGATACCTCATCGAATTCATGGAACTTACAGGAAAAGCATATGACCTGCAGATAAAGGAAAGCCTGGAAGAGGTGAAAGCAGACCCCTTAAGGCCAGATGCCTTAAGAGTGCTTGATGAGATAACAGAGAGGATAAAGACGCCTGCGATAGAGGCGATACTTGACGAGATCGTCAGGATATCAAGGAAAATAAACGAATTCGAGAGAGAGTATGAGGCCCTGAAGACCAATTGGGGGCTTGATGACACGCAAAGACAAGAGATAGGAGAAAGTCTGAAAAAGTCAAAAGCACACATTGAAAAAGCATCAGCAAACCTTGATGACGGGCCAGAGTTCCTTGAGAAATCAAGCATTGCCATAAGAGAGATATATGCGGCAGAGGAAGGGATCGCTCATGCGACAGATAGATTCGGAAGGGCCAACAAGATAGCATATGTCAAGGTAATTGCTGCAGGAGTGATACTCTTAGCAGTGATCATAGCCTCAATGGTGCTGATGTATGTTGAATACAAGAAATACAGGGAAAAAAGAAGAACGCTCATAGACAGTCCGGAAGGGCTCTATTACAAGAAGCATAAGATAAGGCCGCACAGGACAAGGAAAAAAT
>JAIVYC010000114.1:0-3341 GCA_048635645.1 Sulfurovum sp.
TCTCTGCCTTTATCTCAAAATCCGAATCTGGTTCGTCGCCTGGCCGCAGGAACTTTCTGTAGAGCCTGGCATCAGCGATCAGCTCTATCCATTCAATATGGTGGTCTTGCTCCATTGGATGAGGGACCGAGCCGACCCTTACTTTCACGCCATTGCCTGTTCTTTCGATCATAGGCACATGCTTCTCTCTACCAGCATCCTCTGTTCTTTCATTGAGCAGTTCCATTGGCTGCCCGCAGCATACAAGCTCACCAGCCCCAGTATGCAGAACCTCAATAATATTTCCACAAATATTGCATTTGTAAACCTGTTTTTGTTCGGTCATATCCTTACCTCCAATGGGTTCGATCTATAGGAGTATGGATAAGGGAATTTATAAGAGTGGGGGTGGACAAGGAAAGGTGATCTGTTTTCAAGATGGAAAAGAATTTGCAGCAACAAGATGAATCAAAAAAACATGTCAGAAAAGGTCTTTAACTGCTTTGCGCAAAAGACTAAAAGTTCCGGTAAACAGAACTCCTTTTCCCTATGGCAACCACATTAATGGTCTTTGCAGCCTCATTGATCTGAAGAATGGCTCGATAACCACTTCTACCGACCTTTATGGACCAAAGATCAAAACCAACCAGATGCGTGATCAGCCTATATGGCTCCTGCTTCAGCTTGGAGAGCCTTGCGAGGATCTTGGTCTTCTCAAAGCCGTCCAACTTGTCAAGCTCCCTTTTTGCGACAGGAGCCACGAATATCTCGTACATAGAGAACTAGACATCCTCAAGAGGTATGCCCTTCCCCTCTTCTATCTCCTTCAGACCCGCTCTTACCTGCTTGACCAGCTCCGGATTCCCCATAAGTTCAAAGGTCTCCCGGATCGCATCCAACTCCCTGAGCATGGTACGAATAGCCTCACTCCTTGAAGCATAAATACCCTGCCTAACCAAGCTGTCAATATCCTTGACCTGCTCTTCAGGCAGCCGGATCTGTAATGTTTCCATTTCCATGTTAGCGTGATTGGATTCAATTACATATAAATCTTTTGGTTGTTTATTTGTTTTCCATATAGAAAAGAATTGGTTTTGAGCCCTCTTTGCAAGCAATTCCAAAAGTGAGCTCACTGTTTCCATTGTAAAATGGCGTCCGGGAAGAATATAGGAAGGATTAAAAAACCGCTCAATAAGGACACATGTCCTGAGGAATTACATTTTCATTACGAATCTTTATAAGCTAAGAGAAACATAATAAACAGAGTATGCATCAGTTTTTGGACGAGAAAGAGATAAAAAAGCAGCCCTTCAGGGCACTTTACCTGATAAAGAAAAAGATCCAATCAGAATTCGCCTCAACAAAGCACGTAGCCTCGAGGGCTGTGCAGGAGGGCTGGGATATATCAAAGTATTCCGCAGACCTCAAAGAGATCGTCGGTCTCATCGAGCAAATCTACAGGAACAAGATTTTGCCCCTTCCAAACAAAGACACAAAAGGCCTGTGGATGAACCTTGACTCAAAAATGCTTTCTTTTACGCACAATTATTTCAGTGTAAAACCAGACGAGTTCAACGAGTACTATCTGGAAATGGCAAAGATAAAAGCAGCGTTAATCTGCAGGAAGCAAGGGCTCGGAAAATTATTCCATAGAAACTAAAATTCACGCCCTTGCGGAAATGGAAAAGAATTGGTTAATGGTGCTGCACCCTTAATAGACACCTTAAAGATAGACACGGCATGTTTTTTATATCTAGAGAGCAAAAAGAGCACCGATGAAAACCAAAATGGAAGTAAGGCATGTCAGCGATTCCGGAGTCATCGTGGAGATCCTCAGTAGAAAAGAAAGGGGTGGCGAAACAATATTCCTTGGAATAGAGAACGGGAAAAACCCGCGCCCAAGATTCGAAATAAGAAAAAACAATGAAAAAGCCGAGATACACGAATTGCAAAAGGCAACTTCTGTTATTTTCAAGAAGTATGCACAGGCAATGCTCCTTTTAGCACTGGACAAGCTGAAAAAAGATCATGTGCAAGAAGTAAGGATAATAGACCCAGACATATCAAGGCAAGCTGCGCTTAAAATTGGATTCACTGAAAGAAAAGACGGACTCAAGCTCACAAACCTTCAAGCAAAGACATTCAAAGTAGGGAGAAAAAACGAGAAGACGATCGCAAGATACTCACTAAACGGCACAACATACGAACTTAAGGAAAGCAAGAAGAAAATAGATGTGCACCCGAAAGAGGAAAACACGGTCAGGCTTGCAGACGAAATAACAGGGCTCACTGCTTCCATTGCAAAATGGCAGGCAGAAAAAGATAGGGGTTACATATATGACGTCAAAACAAGCAGGGAAAACGCAAGAATGGCAAAAACAACCATTCTATACGCGCTATGGCAGATGAAAAAACAGGGAGTGAAAGACGTATCCCTTACATACTGCCCTGAAGAAGGAAAGCGAAAAAAAGCAAGAGGCCTCTATGCGTCAGTAGGTTTCAGGCCGACAAAAAAAGAAGGAACATTGGAAATAGACCTTGAAAAAACACGAATACAAAAAATGTACCTGAAATGAGAGAAAGACTTGAAGGCAGGTATATCGCATATAGCGAGCATTTCCTGGAGATATACAGCAAAAAAGAGAATGGATATGAGCTGATATCCCTGAAGTTAGAGGAAAAAGTCCCTCGCGCAGTGATACGCACAACAGAGACCGACAGAAGAGCGACGATAGAGGAGATATTCCCGCCAGAGACCCACTTGATGTTCATAAAATATGTAGAAGCAGCACTTATGCTTGCAATGCACAAGATGAAAAAAGAGGGCGTGCAGGAGGTCAGGATAATAGATCCAGACATCATGAAACTGCCAGCACTGAAGATGGGATTCCGACAGGAAGGGCCTGGATTAAAGCTCACAGGACTGCAAAAAAAGAAACTCAAGATCACAAGAGATGGAGAGAAGACGATCGCAAGATACAGCTCACGAGGAATTGTCTATGAGATCAAAAAAAGAAAAATAAAGGTCAAGACAAAAGGGCTTGAGAATCTCATAACACTTGAAGACGCAAGAACAGGGCTTCCAGTCGCGAGAACAATATGGCGCAGAAACAGTGAAGAAGAAGGGTATCTGTACGCCATCAAGACAAGCATAGAATCCGCAAGAATGCCAAAGACGCTCATACTCTATGCCTTATGGGAAATGAAAAAAGAAGGGATAAAAAGGGTGACACTGATATTCACCCCGGAAAAAGGCAAGGAAAAAAAGGCAGAGACATTATACTGGTCAATAGGGTTCAAAAGAGTGCCTGGAACAATAAGATGGGAGATGGCCATTGAAAAGGCAAAACTCCAGAAGATGC
>JAIVYC010000115.1:0-3273 GCA_048635645.1 Sulfurovum sp.
ATTAGATGTCGGCTCGTCCAATATGAGAAGACGGGGTTTTCTTGCAAGAGCTCTTGCAAGAAAACCCCGTCTTCTCATATTGGACGAGCCGACATCTAATCTTGATCTCCCGAGCGGTGTTGAGTTCTATGAGCTATTGAAAGAGTTGAACAAGCAAATGGCGATCATCCTTATTTCGCATGATATAGGTGCAGTATCCACTTATGTTAGCAAGGTCGCATGCCTCAATAAGACCTTGTTTTATCATGGCTCAAAGCAGCTCACCAGACAGGACATAGAGAAAGCATATGGTTGTCCGATCGAACTCATCGCCCATGGGGTTCCCCATAGGGTATTTGGAAAACATAGGGTGAGCACCGATGATTGAGGCCTTTTCCTACGAATTTTTCAGGAATGCCCTGCTCGTTGGGCTATTGGCGAGCATTGCCTGCGGTATCATAGGCACTTATGTCGTGCTAAGAAGGATCTCGTTCATAAGCGGCAGCATAGCGCACAGCGCATTCGGTGGTATAGGTCTTGGATACTACCTTGGTATAAATCCTCTTTTTGGGGCCGTGGTTTTTGCTCTCGCATCCGCCCTTGGCATCGGTATCATAAGCAGAAAGCAGAGGCAGGACACTGCAATAGGTGCCATATGGGCGCTAGGCATGTCAATAGGGATACTTTTCATATACCTGACGCCAGGCTATGCCGCGGACCTTTTCACCTATCTTTTTGGAAACATCCTGATGACAAGCCAGAGCGACCTTATCCTGATCCTTTTTCTTGATCTGCTAATAGTGTTCACGGTCGCCCTGTTCTACCGGGCTTTTCTTGCTGTGACCTTTGATGAGGAATATGCTGAATTACTGAACCTGCCTGTCCTTTTCATCAATCTTGTTTTTCTTTCCCTCATAGCTTTTACAGTTGTCATACTCGTGAGAGTGGTCGGCATTATCCTTGTCATAGCACTGCTTACCCTGCCGGCAGCTACAGCAGAGCTTTTCAGCTCAGATCTCAAAAGAATGATGCTTTTCGCATCTCTCATTGGGATGCTCTCAACAGCTGCAGGCATCCTACTCTCTTATCTCCTGAACTTGCCATCAGGTCCGTTGATAGTTTTTGCCACAGCCTTCCTCTACCTGCTTTCTTTTTCTTTCAAAAAGCAGTTGAAGAAGTATTGATCTGAGCGATCAGATACCCTTATCAAGAGTGCTCTAGGCACCAGGATCTTAGGCCAACATTGGAGTTCCTTATAAAACAGTACAAAAAGACCCTCAAAAAGGTGTCCACAAGGAAGAGGAATAAGTGAGTTTGTGGTCACCTATCCTTGCATCAAACGGTGAAAAATTAGATAGATATCACTGATCTTGAGTTCAGTCGTTCTCAATTCTTGGTGCCAATACAAACGATATCCTTGCCTGGTCCTGTATCTGGCTTGTCACTCTTAGAGGATAATCATTCCCGATCTCAAGCTTGGTGCTTTCTGTCATCTTTGCGCCCTTGATCATCTTTTTCAGGTACTCCAGAGGGAACATTGACCTTGCCTTTTCCCCGCATTCGATACCGATGATCTCAGGGGAGTCCTTGTCCAGTGAGATCTCCACTTTCCTTCCGTCCCCTGTGGCGATAAGGGTGAACTTATCCTTGTCAGCCTCAAAGACCATGGCATCAGAGACTATCTCTGCATCAGCTAAAGCCTCTTCAAGCGCATCTGCCTTTATCTCAATGACGGTTTTGAACTCAAGGTTCGGGCTTTTCGCTGCAGAATCTCCAATATCAAGGAGAGGGATCACAAACCTTCTTTTTTCACCTATCAGAATCTCGAGCCTATTATTCCCAAGGCTCAGTTCAAGAGGCTCGTTCGGTCTTGCTCTCTTAAGTATCTGCGTGAAGTCCCCCATGACAAGCCCTATTGTCTGGGTGTCTTCCACCTTATAGGATTCAAAGGCAGTGCAAAGAAGCCTGTAATCGACCATTGAGACATTCGCAGAGTCCATGGCCCTAAGCTCAAGCCCGTCTTTTGTCAGTTTTATGCTGCACTCGTTTATAAGTTGGGCGATAGCATCCATACCCTGTTTCAAAAGCTTGGCTTCAGATAGCTTTGCTTCAAAGAGCTTTTTTTCGTTCGTCATAGCTTGGGAGTTGTATTCTTTTCTCTTAATATACTTTTAGAATGCTCCGTGCGCTTCCTTCCACCAGCCGATAGCAAAGCCTGCCACAAACACTATAGCAACAGCTAGCTTCAGTCCAAGTGAACCTGCCAGGATAGCGTTAAAGCCCTGCATGATCTGGGTCGGCAGGTCAGGCGGCGCAGCCTCGGCCTGGCGAGCTGCGAAAGCAAAGCCGCTCAGTAAAAGACTGCTTCCAATATATGTTAAATGTTTCATCATAATAAAACCTCCATACTCCTATCATATAATCCGGTGTCCAATCCTTCCATATTTTGCACTAATTCTACAATCAGTTCCCCTTTATTAGGTTTTCCGAAAACACGAACAAGTTCTCTCTCCTTTAAGGAGGGCTTGGTCTCGAACAGGAGCGTAGTGCAGGCGGTATCATCCTCGATAACCGCCTTTTTGTCGCTAATGCTCTTCACAGTACCGACCACACTCACCCTGAGGTCCATAGGTCCTATGGAGTTCAATTTCCTTGGTACCGCCGGCGCTTTCCTTGGCTTCATTTCTTTTCAAGTTCCTTTTTCATCAACACAGTGTCGCCAACGATCACGAATAGCACACCCATCACAATGATGACAAGCGCCATGATCCATTCCTTTTGTATGGATTCCATTAGCGTGCTGGCAACAGCGAATATAAACCACAAGACCCCTATGACAATCGCAAGCGCGCCGCCGATAGCAAGCCCTTCCCATACAGATCTATGTTCAAATACTTTCTTGGATTTGGCCATACGCATTCACCTCATTAAAACAAAAGAGCGAGCCTCTTAAAAACTTAACTATGGGCAAGAAAAGCAACGCCGCAGCCCTTTTCAACCCCCAGTTCCCTTCCTATCGGAGTGCATTTTGCCATGAGAAGGTAGGCAATGGCAAGGTCAGACTCGCCAAGACCCTCAAAGTTCCCCATGCCCTTTGAGATGATAAGGTCAGAGGAGTGAAACCGCTCTATGAGCTCCTTGGAAGCCTTAGGGAGATAGATGCCTGTGCTTGCCATGCCAGGGGAGACCTTGCATACCTTGTCAAGCCCTATCATCTCAGCCTCTCTCAAAGTGGCATCGTCCTGTACTGGCGCAGACCTGACAATAGCAGTGACATCCTTCCCAAGCCTGACG
>JAIVYC010000116.1:0-3303 GCA_048635645.1 Sulfurovum sp.
GTGCTTGACGCATTTTTCGCATGAGTTGCAGTCTTTTGAGACCTCTATGCTTGGAAGATGATGGTATGCCGCGATCACTGCTGCCTGGAACTTTGCATGCTGCTGGCCCTTGCCAAGGACGGCTTCTGCTTCAAGGGTCAGTGTCTCGCCTTCGTTCAGCGGGACTATTGGGATATTAGCATATGCGGATTTTGTGTTCGGGTCTGAGGATATCAGGTCTGATGCGTATACCATGCCGGGTCCTTCTTTGTCTATCCTGAAGGTCACCTTGGATTTGTCGTCTTTCAGCGTAAGGTCCACGCCTGAGAGGTCTGTCTTGAGAGGTATCAGCCCAAGCCTGTGCGCTATCATCTCGTCGTATAGGGCGGATGTGTTCTGGAATACTGTGACCTCATCTATGGCCATCACAGGGACCTCAGCTATCATGATGCGCCTTAAGGCGTTTGCAAAGGCCTCTGAGGTCTTCTCTAGCAGAAAGGACATCTCGCTCTTTCCTTTATTGAGTATCTTTAGCTTCATGCTCTTCTTCCTCTTTTACCGCCTGG
Source organism: Sulfurovum sp. (assembly GCA_048635645.1). Classification (GTDB taxonomy): domain Archaea; phylum Undinarchaeota; class CAZHTU01; order CAZHTU01; family JAIVYC01; genus JAIVYC01. The sequence continues at coordinate 546 of JAIVYC010000116.1, forward strand.
TTTCTTTGTGGTATCATGCGGTATAGGAGTGACATCCTCTATCCTGCCTATTCTAATGCCTGTCCTTGCGAACGAGCGTATAACAGCCTGCGCACCTGGTCCTGGTGATTTTGAGTTATGCCCGCCCTGAGCTCTCACTTTCACGGTCAGGTGGGTCACGCCCTTTCCTTTCAGGACATCTGCCACTCTGGAGGCTATCTGCATTGCAGTGTATGGTGAGGATTCATCTCTTGAAGCCCTTACTACCATTCCTCCTGATACTCTCGCAATTGTTTCAGCGCCTGTGAGGTCTGTCACATGCACTATGGTGTTATTGAAAGAGGAGTATATGTGCGCTACTGCCCACATCTCCTTTAAAGGTCTCTCGCTCATGCTGCCTCACCCTTTGGCTTTTCCTCTGTTTTCACTTGAGGTATCATCGGATGGGTCGGGTTTACTTTTGATATTTGTGAGAATGTTAGCGCATCTTCCTTGTGTGCTTCAACAATGAAGTTAGGGGTGGTCACTTTTCTTCCATTCATTGCTATATGCCCGTGAACTATCAGCTGGCGTGACTGTTTCATTGTATGGGCCATGCCTTTCCTGTAGACCAGGGTCTGGATCCGTCTCTCAAGGAGGTCCTTGAGCTCAAGGCTGAGTATGTCATCAAGGGTTGCCTTCTCGTCCTTCAGCACGCCTTTGCGGCTTAGTTTCTTTATCAGCTCACTGATATGCTTGTCAGCATCAGAGCCTCTGTATGCTATGAGCTTTCGCGCTCTTTGCCTGTAATTGCTTAAGAGAGCTTTGAATCTCCATATTTCTGTCTTGTTCTTCAGCCCATATTCCTTTTGCAGCTTCCCTTCCTCTTCTATCCTGACCTTGCGCCAGGGATGGTCCGGCCTTGTGTATTTTTTCCTTGCTCTTTTTGGGTCTCCCATCTACTTCTTCGCTCCCTTCTTGGATGCTACAAGGGCTCTCTTTGAGACGCCGACGGTCTTTCCGTGTCTTCCTGTTGACCTTGTCCTCTGACCTCTCAGCTTGAGACCGAATGCGTGTCGCATTCCTCTCCTGCAGCGTATCTTTTTCATGAACTCGATGTCTGCTCTCTTTGCATACGCAAGGTCCACTCCTAGCACATGGCGGTTCTCTCCTGTTTCAAAATCCTTCCTGCGGTTAAACATCCAGTCAGGCACATTCTGTTTCTTAAGGTTTGAGATCACGCTTTCAAGTTTTGATAGTTCGCTGTCTGAAAGCTCTCCTATCTTTTTTCCTTTTGATCCTGCGATACTCACCAGTACGGATGAAAGACTTTCACCAATGCCGCATATCCCACGCAAGGCTCTTTCTGTCTTCTTTTTCCCCGGGATATCTACTCCCATCAGCCTTACGATATGCCTGAATTCCGGCCCTTCCGCTGTTTTTTCAGTCTGTTTTTCCGACATAAATATACCTAGTCAATTGTATAGCAGAGTAATGCATTAAAAAACATTGCTCTTGAAGACAGCTTAATTGTGCTATTTTCTTTTTAAATGTTTCGCTCATATATTCCAAAAGCCCCTATCGATAGGGGCCTTCAAATAGAATGTTAGCTTCCAGCGAAAGATGTCTAAAGGTCCCCAGATCTGACCGTCTTCCTGTCATTGCTTTTTGCGCGCGCCACTGCATCCTGTAGAAGAGTGTCGACCTTTGCTGATAACGCGTCAGCGAGATCTGATGATGTGTTCATTCCCCTGCCCTTTATCAATTCCTTTACTTTTGATGCTACTACTAAATCTGCCATATAAATCACCTCTTGTTTCTGTTTTTAAGTGAAAATGGCTTTATAATTGTTCTCACAGACGTTTTCCGGGTGTTTTGCGGTGAACTACATCTCGCTTTTGCAAAGAGCTGAACACACTACATAGTAGATTGATGGCTAAGAAAAAGAATATAGTGGAAAGTCACAGAAGAAAAGAGCGCTGAGGAAGAGATCAGAGAACCAACCCTTTTTAAAATATAAACGACCCCTAAATAGAAAAAGCGTTGACGGAAAAAAAAGAGCGCTGAGGAAGAGATTTGAACTCCTATGGACCAAAGGCCCACTAGCTCTCAAGGCTAGCGCATTACCAGATTCTGCCACCTCAGCACAAGTATCTGACTCCTTCTATTGTGGAATGCCTTATTTATTAAAGTTGCCGTTCAGCGTTTGCGTGAGATCTTCTGCAAGACCTTGTGAAGAACATACCTGAATGCCCTGACATCCTCATCTGTCATGTCATATTTCCTTTGCATGCGCTCTGTGAGAAATATTCTATTGACCCTCTCAGAGAATTCGTTCCTTGCCTCTGCATCTGACATGCTTAAAGAACCCATATAAAAGGAGGCCAGGAAGGTGAGGGTCTCGCCATCCGATGCCGCGCCTGTCACTTGTCCTGTCGCATTCCTCAGTTCAGGCTCAATGCTCTCCCTTGCCTTTTTTATCGCTGTCGATGGATGGGTTATTGAGAGGAATCTTGTGGTATAATAGTCCTTGAACAGCCTCTCATATGAGAACTCAAGTGACTTTGGCACTACAACTCTAAGCTCGTTATTAAAATATTTCTCTTCCTTTCTTTTTATCTCTCTTCTTACAGCATACTCAAAATATGGACTGTATTCCTCCAGATTTTTCAGGAGGATATCCTCAGTAAAAAGCTGGGCATTCATGGCATGGGTTACAGCAAGGTATATCTTTTCCCTTCATACTTCCATGCCAGCTTTACCAGCCTGGCTCGTGAACAGGTTGATTATTTCATGCAGG
>JAIVYC010000117.1:0-3270 GCA_048635645.1 Sulfurovum sp.
CGTTCTTTGGCATACTTCCTGAAAAGACCCGCGAGCAGATAGTTGAAAACTTCATGCCAATGCTCTACCTCTCAAACGAGGGCAAGATACGCCTTGAGCAAGAAGACTATAAGGACGATATCAAGATATATTTGAAAGAGGATAATAGCCCTGATGACAAAAAAGATACTGACCAAAAAACGGAAAAAAACGCTTGAAGCAGCCCTGTTCATAGCAGGAAGAGAGCTCAAGACAAGCGAGCTATGCAAGCTCATGCGCACGACCCCTGAGATAATCGACGCGATGGTCAATGAACTTATAACAGATTATATGGAGCGAGGCATGTCAATAACCATACTCAAATTAGGGACAGGCTACAAGATGGACATAGACAATGCTGATATGATACGGGTGAAAAAACTCGCAAGCGAGACAGAGATGTCCAAAGGACTTCTGAAATGCCTCAGTTATATTGCCTACAAGCAGCCAGTGAAACAATCAGAGGTAGTCAATGTCATAGGCACGCGAACATACGACTATATCAAACAGCTCAGGAACACAGGGTTCATACAAGGGGAACCATCAGGAAGGACAAAAATACTCACGACAACGCCAAAATTCGCGGCATACTTCGGGACAAACCCAGAGGCATTGAAAGACGGGAAGGAAGAGGTAACTGAGGAAAAGAAGAGCCTCCCTTTGCAGACAAAGTTAGAAGAGAGAACGAGCGATGATGAGTGACGCGCTATCCCTCCTATACCCAAGACAGACTGTCCTTGTGACGACCAGGCTGGAAGAAAAAGATAACATCATAACCCTTGACTGGTCGATCCCTGTATCATTCAAACCCCCTCTTCTCGCGATATCGGTCGCTCCGCAACGCCACAGCTTTCACAGGCTCAAAGAAGCAGGAGAGTTCGTGCTTGCCATACCGACCCCTGAGATGGAAGAGGCAGCGCTTTACTGCGGGACCCATTCAGGAAGAGATACTGACAAGTTCAAGGAGACCGGACTGACGAAAGAGAAGGCAGAAAAGGTGAACGCCCCTCTTATCAGAGAGGCAGGGGCAAATATCGAATGCAGGATATATGAGTCAATAGAGGCAGGAGACCACACCATTTTCATAGGGGAGATACTTAAGGAGCACAAGAAAAGCGACAATGTGCTCATGGACCTGGGGCACAGGAAATTCACAGGGATCAAAAGATCATAGGAGACCCTCTGTCTCGGGAAAGCCAAGCAACAGATTCATGTTCTGCACAGCCTGACCGCATGCGCCTTTCAGAAGATTGTCTATGACCGAGATCACGACCAGCCGACCTGTATCATCTATCTCAAACCCACCCAGATAGCAGTGATTCGTCCCCTGTGCTTTTCTTATATCAGGGACATTGGCACAGACAGAGACGAATGGTTCATTCTTGTACTGCTTTCTGAAAATCGCCTTTATGTCCAGCGCATCAACCCCTTTGTCTAACAGAATATGCGCTGTGCACATCATCCCTCTGAAGGCATTTATGACATGAGGGGTGAAACCAATCTTCTTTGGTATGAACTGCTCTATCTCAGGTCTATGCCGGTGGTTTGTAAGGGAATATGCGATAAAGTTCTCTTTTAGGAGGTCAGGATCCCTGGAAAAAACAGAGTTCTTGCCTGCACCTGAATATCCTGAGACGCAATCAAAGAGCAGATGGCTTGCAAACTTCTGGATAGGAAGCCCTGCCAACAGGCATGCTGTGGGATAGCATCCTGGATTGCCAATGATATCTGCTTTTTTTATCTGCTCTCTAAAAAACTCAGGCAGGCCATAGACCGCCTTTGCAGCGTTTGCCTGATCAGGATGGTGCACATGATATGCCTTTTCATACAGTTTAATGTCATTGAACCGGTAATCTGCGGACAGATCTATCACTCTTGTCTTTAGGGATGATGCATATTCAATAGAGCGTGTATGCGGAAGGCATAAGAACACAACATCAAGCTCCATGCTGTTCATCTGCTCAACAGAGTAATCAGTGAACTTCAAATCCCCCTCAAAACCAGGATAGATGTCGCTCACAGATATTCCTGCATAGGTCCTTGAGTTCAACACAGATAGCTCAACTTTTGCGTGCCTGTCCAGTATCTTTGTCAATTCATGCCCTGTGTAACCTGAGGCCCCTATTATCCCAACCTGTCCGTTCACAGCAGTCCCTCCAATATGCTTATGCAAAAATCAATATCTCTCTTGGTGCTGACCAATGGAGGCAAGAATCGCAGGGTGTGCTTGCTGCATGCATTCACAAGAAGCCCCCGCTCCATTGCATTTGAAGCTGTCTCTTTTGAGCTTTCAGTGATATCGATGGCGAGCATCAATCCCTTTCCACGTATCTCATTCACAGAAGCCTTGGACAATCCCTCCAACTCCTGGGAAAAATAGGCTCCAAGCTGCTTGGCATTTTGCATCAAGTCCTTCTTGAACAAAAGATCAATGACCGCATTTGCAGCAGCGCAGCTAAGGCTGTTTCCCCCAAAGGTAGAGCCATGCGTCCCAGGACCAAAACATTCCGCGACCTCCTTGCTTGCAATCGTCACGCCGATGGGAACCCCGTTCGCCAGTCCCTTTGCAAGCGTTATGATATCCGGCTTGATACTCTCATGCTGAAAGGCAAAAAACTCTCCTGTGCGGCCGTTTCCTGTCTGTATCTCATCAAGGATCAACAGGATCCCATTGCTCTCGCATAATGCAGAAACATCTTTCAAGTAGCCTTTGTAAGGCACATTCACGCCGGCCTCGCCTTGTATCGGCTCAAGCATCACTGCAGCTGTCTTTTCACTGATGGCCTTTTCTATCGCATCAAGGCTGTTGTAATTGACATGATGGAATCCTTGAAGCATGGGATAAAAACCGTGTTTTATGCTCTCTTTTCCTGTTGCAGCCAGACTTCCGAACGTTCGCCCATGAAAGGAATTCTCTGCCACTATTATCTCGGACCTACCTGTGTGCCTTCTCGCAAGCTTGATAGCCGCCTCATTTGCCTCTGCGCCTGAATTAGAAAAAAAGGACTTGTCAAGCCCTGAAATATCTGAAAGCCGCTTGGCAAGAAGCACCTGAGGCTCTGTGTAATAGAGGTTTGTGACATTCAAGAGCATGTTGGCCTGCGCTGAGATCGCATCCGCCACTTCTTTGTTCGCATGCCCCAAGACCGCACATCCAAGAGCCCCTGTAAGATCAAGATATCTCTTGCCATCACTGCCATAGAGATAGGGTCCATCCCCCTTTTCAAAAAGGGGGATGGACCCTATCTCTAT
>JAIVYC010000118.1:0-3186 GCA_048635645.1 Sulfurovum sp.
GTAGTCATCACAATCTATCCATGTATAGCTTCCTGCAGTGTTGGTTATATTGAAATCACGGTCATTGTCAAAGCCATCATCGCAATTCGTCTCATTCCCTATCTGGCAGAGACCGACCGTTCCGCTCGCGTTGATGTAAGTATTGTTGCAGTCAAGATCATAGCCGGAATAGCGGCAGTCAATGCCCCCTGAGGGGTTGGGTGAGAAGCCGTCAGGCATGTAATTGTCAAGGTCATTGTCTATGCCATCAAGGCACCAGTTCTTTGTCTGCGGGCAGGATTGCATGGTGCAATTGCCTTGGGCCTCATTGCTTGGGCATGCTGCATTTCCTGAGCAGGAGTAGTCATCGCAGTCTGCTGAAGGATTATAGGTCTGGCCTGTGAGGATGTTAAGGTTCCCGGCCCAGCCTGACTCGATGATGCCTGGAACAGGCTGGTCCCTGTCATTGTCGAAATTGTCAGTGCAGTTGATCTCGTTCTCAAGCTGGCAGAGCTCGCCTGATGGGCCTATTGCGACACCATTGCAGTCAGGGTCGGCAAGCCACCCGGCATAAGTGGAGTTAGAGACTGGTTTTTTGCCGTTGAAATTATAGACGCAGTCCACACCGCCTGACGGGTTCTCAGGGTGGACTGGAGAGCCTGTGTTCACCTCATAGGTATAACGGTCAAGGTCATTGTCTATGGAATCCATGCAGGTCGAGGTGTTCTCATTCGAAGGGCAGAAAGAAGAGCCAGCGCAGTCATAGTCATCACAGTCAGCGCCGTCAAGAGAGGTCCACTGGCGGCCTGTGTGCCAGTCAGCGCCTGGGTTGTAGTCGCGATCCATGTCATTGTCCACACCATCATTGCAGGAGGATTCTGTGTAAAGCTCGCAGGAGCCCTCGATGTTATTTGTGTCATTCACAACAACTCCGTCACAGCCAGGGTCAGGGCGGTTGGATGTTGGGGTCTGGTTGTACCTGCAGTCGATCCCTCCGGCCCAGTTGTGAGAGCCGTCAGGGTAATAGTAGTCGACATCATTGTCAATGTTGTCCCTGCATTCAGGGCCTGTGTTCTCAACACCGCACTGGCCAAAGCAGTCATATTCGGCATGGCCGGTGTATCCGAACGCTGGGGCTGTGCTCCCGCCGATATCAAAGACATCGCAGTCTTTCACCTGGTCACGGTCATTGTCGTAAGAGTCTGCGCAGCTGATCTCTGCCCCGAGCTGGCAGGACTGGCCTGAGGGGCCTACTGCCGTGTTGTTGCAGTCAAGGTCATAGCCTGAATAGCGGCAGTCCATCCCACCGCCGGAGTAATAGTCAAGGTCATTGTCTTTCCCGTCAAGACATGTGGAGACTGTCTCTGTTGAGGGACACGATGCATCTCCATAGCAGTCATACTCGGCATGCGCGTAGTAGGTGGAGTTTGGGTAGTATTTGGCATTCTTTGTGGTGTCGTAATAGTTGCTCGGGCTTGAGTAATTATAGGTCGGGTTATATCCTTTTGTTGCTGAGAAGGTAGACACATTGAAGAGGGCGCGCACCTGGCAGTCAAAGTTGCGGTCGCGGTCATTGTCGAAATTGTCATTGCAGGTCTCTTCATTCACAAGCTGGCAGACACCGCTTGTGCCTGCGCCTATGCCTGCATCAGAGGGGGAAGACCAGGTGTCTGCAGAGGAGTCAAGGATCACTATATTATCGCAGTCAGTGTCGTAGTTGGTCCAGCGGCAGTCGCGGCCGCCGGATGCTGTGTACCAGTTGCCGAAAGAAGCGCCATTGTAAGAGCGGGAGTCAGCGTCATTGTCAAAATCATCCATGCAAACGTTCTGGGTTGCGGCATATTTGGACTCGTTGCCATAGGCGCAGTTCTTGCCTGAGCCTGTGCCGTCCTGGTCGTCGCACGCCTGATCCATGCAGTCAGGGAGATAGTTCTGGTCATTGTCAGTCTGGATGGCATCAGCAGAGCCGCTCGGGCTGTAGGAGTCAGCGCAGGAGATGTCGCTCTCTTTTACCATATAACCTGTATTGATAGTGAACCCGAAATTCGAGTAATAGGTAGAGGTTGCGTACCCTGAAACTATTCGTGTAATATTGATATTCTGCAGGCCGGTCACAATTGTAGAAGGGTCTATTTTGAGAGTAAAGATGACATCAAGCGCACCGCCGCCACGGCCAGGGGACTCAGTCTGGATGGTGAGGGTTCCCTGATTGTCTGCATTCACACCAATGGACTGGGACGTGTAATCAAGGTCAGAGGTCGAGGAGTAGTTGCGGACCACGAAGATCGTCGGGTCTCCGTCCTGGGCGCCTGGACTGCTGCCAAAGCCAAGTGTCTTGTTAAAGCCCTTGAGCGCGAATGTTATGCTCCTGCCGTTAAGCTTTGAAGCGGCATCAGACTGGCGGAAGCGGATGGTGAAATTCCCTCCAGGAGCGACATCCCCTGTGTAGGTGTAATAGGTGATGCCGCCCATCGAAGAGTCGCCTATCTGGCCTGTGCAGAGATTGTCAGAGCCGCATGTCGGCGTCGGGACGCTGAGAAGCTGGAAGAAGCTCGGCTGGGAGAGAAGGAGGGTGTAGGTCCCTTCGGATAATGGAACTGTGTAAGAGTCCTCTGACTGGGTGGTGACATCCCTGAAGCCTGCTGTGCCTTCCGGGCAATTGAAGATAATGGACTCACAGTCAGGGTCATCGCAGTCTGTCAGGGTATCCGCAGACCAGGAGCCGAACTGGTCCTCATCACGGTCGATGCTATCAACGCAGACCTTCTCAAGCATGGCCTGCTGTATCTTCTTTATGGCAAGCAGGATATCAGCGTCATCGGTCGGGCACTGCGCAGGACCCTGCGCGAAATAGGAGCCTGAACCCTGGGTGCATGACACGGCTGAACCAACCAGGGCGTCCCACTCGGCCTCGGTCCAGGAGGTCTCAAGCCACACATCGACTGTCGTGCTCCTGCCATTGTCGCCAGTTATTGTCACGGTGTACTTGCCGTCTGAGGCTGCTGTTAAAGGGTTGATATCATGATATATGTTGTAGGTGCCATCACCATTGTCATCAGCAATAAGCGAGCCTCCGCATTCGGTGTCGATACTTCCGCAGATCCCGCTGGCATTGTAGGTGACACCTGTTGCCCCATCATCAAGGGATATGTTTATTGGAGTGGATCTCTCATAAAAGACACGGTTAGGATGGGCGACAAGGCCAAT
>JAIVYC010000119.1:0-3241 GCA_048635645.1 Sulfurovum sp.
CCTCAAATCCAAGCTTGACCAAAAAATGATAGTTTATGGTCTTCTTATTATCCTTGAATCCATTGAAGTTCTCACGCAGATCATCAAGAAGTTCTCGGAGTTCCATGACAATGAAGATGTCCCCAAATATATTTAAAAATTCGCTTCAGGGTTCACTTGCGTTTCCCCTTGATCGCCTTTTCTTCCTCTCTTTTCACTATCTTTACAACGGCCTTCCTAACATTGGTAAAGAGCCTCTTTAAGACAAAATCGGCCAGGTCAGCGAAAAAGCCCATCTGCTGGTTTGGGGTCCACAGGTATATATAGCTTTTTAGAAGTGGAGGTCTTGCCTGTCAGCTGGTTCCTGCTTTCATTTCTCTAAATTCCATTAGAATGTCTTTCTTAAGCTCCCTGTATGGGACATCTCCCTTATCAATGAGCTTCTCCCATGCAAAATCTATTGCCTTGGAAAGCCGCTCAAATGCTCTGTCCCAGGTGAACTCCATGTATCCGCCATACCTTAGATCAAATAGGTCTATAAGCCTCAGGTCCCTGCGATTCTCGCCGTAGAAAACAATGTTCCTGAACTGCAGGTCCACAGGGAGTATCCCTACATTCTCAAGCTTTCGAAGCAGAAGATACACGCCTTCCATGAACTCCCTTACCTCTCTTGGCATCGCTCTGTATGCCTTGACAGAGCAGATCTCCTCTCTGAAATACTGGATAAGAGAATCTCCACCTGTGCCTCTGGGAGTTATGATATAATAGAGGGTTTCTGGAAGGGCAGGGACAGATAGCTTCAATTTTTTTGACTTGCAGTCCAGTTCTCCATTTCCTGCTTCAATTATCTCTTCCTTTTGGATCTCAGCTATTGCGCATGCTTTCACGAACAGAGCCTCTCTTTTTCTCTTTGGGATCTTCAATAGCTTTTGCAGGAACCCAGAAAAATTCAGTCCCTTGAATATCTCGCCTTCCTGGATACTGTTTTGCAGATTTTCAGGAGGGTAAAGGTATCCAATGTACTCGCAGTTTCTCTGTCTGATCTTTATCGGGGTTATCTGCTGTATATCCCGCATTATACGGATCTCGAAATTCCCCATTTTGACTCCTTTTGACAGGCGCCTCAGGATAAGCGCGTCTTTTTTTGTATATTCTTGGTCAGAGCCAGGTGATCGCATGCTAAAAGGATGTCTCTGAGTTTATTTAAGGAATTGCCCAAAAGGGATATGCTCACTTGCTTGATTTCTATTAAGCTCAGAGAAAAAGGAAAGTGGTGAATATAGGTTTTGGGTTAAGCGTCAGTTCTTTTTTAATGGCATCACATATTCAACTGCCTCTTGCCGCAGGGGTTTGCTCATATACAAAAAGAAGTTGTCCATAAGTTCTTTTTTTAGTATCTTCAGGTCCTTTTGGAATCCTCCCCCCTGCAGGTCAAATAGGTCTATTAGCCTAAGTTCTTTCTTATCCTCATAATAGATCATGTTTGAGAACGCGAAATCCGCTGGGAATCCTATCTTGGCGCGCTTTAGGTTCATCAAAAGATGTTTAAGCCCATCAAGCAAATCTATCAGCTCTTTTGGCGCCTGGCTTAGGGATTCCAGCTCATGGATCCTGCTTCTCATCTCAGCTAAAGCACCTAATAGGTCATGCCCCCTTTCTGCCAACAGGTAATATATCCGGTCTGGAAGATCCTGCAATCTTATGCCTAGCTTCCCTGAGACTGGGTCTCTTGTTTGAGCAGAAAGCTCTTTTTTCTCTACTATAGCAAGGCCTATTATCCTGACAAAAATTAATCCCCTTAGCCTTTTGTCTATCCTAAGCAGCTTTTCTATTGTCTGCCTGAGATCCATGCCGTTATCAAGCATTTCCCCTTGTATCGATTCTGGTGGATAGATATAGCCCACAAGATGCAGGCGCCCACTATCAAGGCAGATAGGACTAATGTCTTGGCAGAATGTCTTTGTATCTACCCTAAGCCCTTTTTTGGCATTGCTGATAGGCTTATGGCTGAGCCGGCTTAGGAATTTCAGGTCCTCTTTTGAGTATTCGCTCATATCAAAATGTATTGCCTCTTGGATTTTTAAGCTTGCCTAGGCATATCCAAGCGCACAGAAAACAATTAAAACGCTGGCAGGCTGTTCTTTTCATGCATTTCCAGAAGTTTGTCAGAGATAGCAACCAGTTTGGAGTGAAGTTCTTTGAGAACTATGAGATAAAGTGATCCACTGGAAAACCCTGGCTACCTTTGAAGGTAGGGTTGTATCTTTGGCGCCAGTTCGACAAGCCTGTTCTCTAAGTTCTTTGCTATTGAAGTGAGGTTCTCGGCGTTCTTTTGCATGGCTTCAATGTTCTTCTTGATCGTCTCGACCGACGCCTCAGCTGTTTTCTTTACAAGGATGTCGCTGCCTATCCCTGTGAGTATGTTCTCATTGTCTGAGAGCTTGGCATAGACGAACGAGTTCGCACCTACCGGGACAAGGAGGTCAGCATCTTTGCTTTTCTGCATGTTGTGTATCGCTTCAATGGCCAGATTATATTCGATCATGGTGCTCTCTATTTTTCTTATTTCCTCAAGAATTGCCTTTAGCTGCGCTTCATAGCTCTTGTATTGCGAGATGATCTCTCTTGGATCTTCTTTCTTTTGATCTTCTTTCTTATGTTCATCTTTGATCATTTTTAATCGCTAATTCTCCTATTCAGAAGGCTTTACTGTCACGAACTTCTCTGTCTTCAGGGCCTGCACCTTTATCTTCGAAGGTACATGCCTGATCCCGCGCTCCCATAGGATATCATTGAGTTCTGGAGCGATCTTCACTTCATCTGTCTTCATATGCCTTCGCATAAATTCCTTCACATATGAGACAGCTCTTTTGGCTCTCTTAAGCCTTGACGCCTTCTTCACGTTTCTGAACGGTATGGTATAGATCCTTGTTTCAAGGATCTTCAGCTCTTTCTTTTCCTCTTTTGGCTTCACTACGCTCTCTATTTTCTGTCTAAAACCGCCGGCTGCCTTCGGTTCCTCTTCTTCAGGCTTCTTTGCTTCTTTTCCAGGCTTCTGCGCCTTTGTAGGTTCCTTAGGCTCTTCGATCTTCTCTTCAGGTTCCTTAGGCTCTTCGATCTTCTCTTCAGGTTCCTTAGGCTCTTCGATCTTCTCTTCAGGTTCCTTGGATTTCCCTGCCTTCGCTTCCGCGCTCTGAGTGCCGGATGCGGTCTCTTCTGGAGCCTGGCTTGCCTCTTTTTTCTCTTCAGCCTTTTTCACGGG
>JAIVYC010000120.1:0-3223 GCA_048635645.1 Sulfurovum sp.
ACTATGGGTCGGATTGCTACGATCTCTCCGCTTCGTATGCCTATGCCAATCACATCACCGATCTCGAATTCCTAAAACTCTTCGGTCATCCGGTGTTTGTCAACCCATCTGCCCGACTGGCCGCAAGGGCCAGGGAAATCCACGCAATTCGATATATTCATTGAAGCAAACCATGTTGAAACAAAAGACGAGATATTTGAGGAGATAATCCTCACAGAAGAGGAGGAAAAGGAGATAAAAGAATTAGCTGGGAAAAAAGAGACATATGCGGATATAATCGCCTCAATAGCCCCATCTATCTATGGATATGCAGACATAAAAGAGGCTATCATGCTACAACTTTTCGCAGGAAGGGTCAAGATACAAAAGGACGGGACAAGGATAAGAGGAGATATACACATATTTCTTGTAGGAGACCCAGGCACAGGAAAATCCCAGATCCTAAGGTATGTCTCGGAACTGGCGCCAAAAGGCAGGTATGTCAGCGGGAAAGGAGCGTCAGCCGCTGGACTGACAGCCGCAGCGATAAAAGACGAGATGACAGGAGGATGGGCGCTTGAAGCAGGAGCCCTGGTGCTTGCAAGCGGAGGGATAGCCGCAGTGGACGAGTTTGACAAGATGACCAAGGAAGATGTATCAGCAATGCACGAGGCCCTGGAGCAGCAGACAGTAAGCATAGCAAAAGCAGGGATGATCACAAGACTGAACACAAGGACCGCGGTGCTCGCGGCTGCAAACCCGAAGTTCGGGAGATTCGACAAGTACAGGAACCTGTATGAGCAGATAGAGATAGGGCCTGCCATAATGTCAAGGTTCGACCTTAAGTTCGCTGTGCAGGATGATCCAAGCCCGGAAAAAGACGCGAAACTTGCAAAGCATATACTCAAAAGCTACCAGGACCCAGATGTGATAGAGCCTCCGATGGAAAAGGAGTTCCTTAAAAAGTACGTGGCATATGCCAGAAGAACATGCAAGCCCATATTGACAGACGAGGCGGCAGAGAAGATCATAGACTTCTATGTTGGCTGGAGGGCAAAATACTCGAACCCAGAGAGCGGAGCAGTGCCGCTCACAGCAAGACAGCTGGAGGCACTGGTCAGGCTTGCAGAAGCAAGCGCAAAGGTAAGGCTTGATGATAAGGTGGGGGTGCCTGACGCGGAAAGGGCCGTGAAGATAGTGGAATCCTCTCTCAAGCAGCTCGGCACAGACGAGTCCGGAAATTTTGACATAGACAGGCTTGAAACAGGCATCTCATCGACCCAGAGGAGCAAGATCCACAACCTGCTTGACATCATAGGAGAGCTCGGGAAAGACAAGGGAGAGAGGATACTCATTGAGGACATCATAAGTAAAGGAAGTGAGAAAGGCATTGATGAGGTCACGGTAAAAGAACTGATCGAAAAGCTCAAACAAAAAGGAGACATATACGAGCCCACGCCAGGATACATAAAGAAGGCCTGAAAAATGCTCAATGAGATAGGATCATATATTTGCCACCAACTTCCGAGCCACTCGCTTTTCATTAACGGGAACCAATTGTTCGTATGCGCAAGAGACACAGGGATCTATCTTGGAATACTGTTCTGCCTAGGGATGATATACGCGCTAAAGGAATATGAGAGGCGTGAAGTGAACCTTGGAGTACTATTAGTGCTTGTGCTCCCAATGGCAATAGACGGGACAAGCCAGCTGCTCGGGCTATGGGAAGGAACGAATGGCCTGAGGGTCGCGACCGGGCTGCTTGCCGGGATAGGGATAGGCTATTTGCTTGTGACCCCGATGCTTGGAAGAAAAGAAGGGAAATGCCCAAGCGGCAAAGGGCTCCTGGCAGGGATGGGGTTCTCGGTCCTTGCCTATATTTGCCTGATGAAAATCGTTCCTCTCTATCTGGATGTTAGGATGGTCTTTCTTGCGGTCAATTACCTTGCGTTTGCCGGATTTCTTAGCGGTGTGTCGGTCCTGGCATACTCGACGTACAAACTCGCGGATAGTATTTATAAGAGTATGGGGAAAAATGAGGAATATGAAAAAACCACTGCTATATGAGACAGGGCTCATACTACTGACCCAGACCCTTGCTTTGATCACAGGGTATAGGATGCTGAACACCCTGGTAAGCATAGATGGGAAAATGGTCGGGCTGAGAGAGGTGACGCTCATGGCAGACACAGGGTCTGGGCTCTCCTTTTTCATAATGGCAATAGCCATCTCCACGCTTCTTATCGTATTGCTTATCAAATACCTGAAAAAAGCGATATTCTTCAAAGCCATGTTCGCATACCTTATCTTCATCGGGAGCGACACGGTGTTCGGGTTCCTTCTCGGCGAACCGATAGGGGTCGTGCTTGCGGCATTGATGGTCGCGGTCAGATTCCTTAAACCAATAGTCGCGGTGCAGAATCTAGTGCTGATGATAGCGCTTGCAGGAATATCCGCGCAACTGGCAATGTTCTTTAACACACCAACCCTCATCCTGGTGCTGATAACAGCGTCGATATATGACTATATCGCGGTCTTCAAGACAAAACATATGGTCAAAATGTTCAAAGGCATGATGGAAAAAGGGGTCGTGCTCGCAATGGTGATACCCATCAAAGGGAAATTCACAGACACAGTAGAGGGAAGCATCACGATGAAGAGCGGAAAAAAAGAGACAATGCACATGTTCATAGGCAGCGGGGACATAGCATTCCCAAGCATACTCGTGGTAAGCGTATTCGCAGAGTACTCGCTTGCATGCGCGGTGGCTGTGATGCTCGGATCCCTTGCCGGACTCCTCTTTGACCACATATGGGTCGAGAGAAACAAAAGACCAATGCCCGCACTTCCGGCGATAACATTCTTCTCACTGCTTGCGCTCGGGATGGCAAGGCTAGGAGGGTTCTGATGGACTATTATAGACCTGATGAAAGGGAAAGAGAAGAGCTTGGGCGACCATTGGGTATGCTCTACAAGAGCGTGCAAGAGGCAGACGAACTGAAAGGAAGGATCATAGCGGTCGGAGATGCTGCGTCTCATGAGCTCATCAATGCCGGCATATACCCAGACATTGTGATAGTCGACGGGAAGATAGAAAGGGAAAAGACAGACCTGAAGATAAAAGGGTATGAGAGCGTGACGGTTGAAAACCCCGCAGGCAGGGTCACCAGGGAGATGTGGGCTGCAATAGGAAAGGCCATTGAAAGGAACGTGCCGCTGAAGATAGAAGTGCAGGGAGAAGAGG
>JAIVYC010000121.1:0-3187 GCA_048635645.1 Sulfurovum sp.
GTGGTCAAAGTAGGGGACACCGTTTCAGTCAATTACATAGGAGCGCTTGAGGACGGGACCATATTCGACACATCCTACGAGGAAACCGCGAAACAGGCCGGAATGTACAATCCGCAGAGGCCCTACGAGCCCTTGATGTTCAATGTGGGCGCAGGTCAGATGATACAAGGCTTTGATGAAGGCGTGCAAGGAATGAGCAAGGGGGAAGAAAAGGAGATCAGGATACCTCCTGAAAAGGGATATGGACAGATAAACCCAGATGCCATCTTCTCAGTGCCGGTCGATACGCTCAAAGAAAATAACATACTCCCTGAGGTCGGTATGGTGCTGCAATCTCCTGCCGGTCTTGTAACAATAATCCAAGTGAACGAGACGCATGTGACCCTAGACGCGAACCATGCGCTTGCAGGGAAGACCCTGATCTTCACTGTGAAGGTAGAGGATATACAAAAGGCGTAGGATCCCTTGTTTTTCAGGCCGTAAGAGGGTCAGATCTCTTGCCTCTTATCTATTTCTTTGATAAGCATGCGCTTGTCAAAATATTCGAAGCTGAATATATTTATTATCTCAAATATTACCGCGACGAGCAGGAGGAACTTCAAGGTCATAGAGCTTGTCAAGGGATACTGGAATAGCAGGTGTTCTTCAAGGAAGCGATAGAGCAGAAGAGGTATCACAAACACCAAGATACCGTTGAAGAAATATGCCTTTTTTATATTCTTTAATACCTCCTTTTTCTCATTTCTCTTTGCATGTGTCGCTTTTACCGCCCAGAAAAGGTAGTAAAGAATGCTTGGAATTGAAAGTGAGAGAAGTATCGCAACAAGGGTCAGGAAATCCATGGTACCTCTCTTTTGCAGTCATCTGATCTTCCAATCCTCTTAATGAGGGCAATATTGTCGGTGAATATCAATGCCTGTGCAACTCCTTAGCCTATTTTTCCCCTTTCCTTGCTAACTATTTAAACACCAAGCTCTTTATAAGTCTGTGTTTATTTAGTAAATTTGGAGGCAATCCCTTTTGGAGGGCGTGGAAAAGATGGAATCAACCGAATCTGATAAAAAGAATATTGAGATCGCGTGCAAAAAGATCTCCGAGCTTGACGAATCGATACTTTCAATACAGGATTCTCTTGCGGCAATGACCGATATAATAGATTCTCTTGTGGAATTTAAGCGAGGTGCAGAGGGCTCATTGCTCGGGCCGCAGCCCAGCCAAGATTTTTCAGCAATACAGGAAAAGCTTGACATGATCTCCAAAGCGCAGGAACAGGTGCAGAAAGAAGTAAGGGAGATAAAGCAGGCAGCAGCCAGCCCAAGGTCGTCAGAGCATGCTAGCATAGAAAAGGTTTTGAGTAAAGCACATGTTTCAAAAGAACTTCTGAACGAGTTCACCTCAAAGGTCGACGAAGCGAAACGCATCAAAGACAAGATAGATGAAGCAGGCAAGGTGAGCGAAAAACTTGGCTCAGTGCAGGCAAACGCGGAAAAGACAACATCAAGACTTGAGTCACTGCTCAAAGAAAAGGCAGGAAAGGACAAAAAGAAAAAAGAAGAGCTGGATAATGCGTTGATGAAGATCCGCGATAGGATAGGGCAGATCGATGAGAAGTTCCAAGAAATATGTTCTGAAGACTCGGAGGCTGAGGTCGAGGGCATTGCCGCTCTGCGATCCGATATAGATGAACTTGTGCAGGAACTTGCGGATGTCTCATACGACATCACGACGCTTCAGGAAAGGACCCGGATGCTTGACGGGCGTATCTCATTCTCATCTGACTTTTCAAAGAACCAGTTGGAAAAGATACTCTCCATACTGAAGGCAAAGACAGAGATACTTGACAGGATGTCGGTCGATAATGAGAAGACACACAAGGACATGGCGAACATAGTCCTTGACGTGGAAGACACGAAGATCCAGGCTGAAAAAAGGATCTCCACTCTTTCCAGGAGAGTGCGGGCAAACATGGAATCGATCTCAGAGCTGGACTCAAAGACAACAGACAAGCTTGACGCAGTGCAGACAGGCGTTGAAGGAAGGCTTGCAGAGTTCTCAGTTGAGTTATCAAATGTTTCACCGGATAAGATAAAGGAGATGGACAACAAGGTAGCAGAGGACAGGATGCTCATAGGGAAGCTTACAGTGCTCATCAAAAAGCTACAAGAAACCTATGACCCCACAAAGATAAATTCCCTCAGGATGAAGGTCGAGAGGCTTGAAACGATTCTGAGAGCTCTTGAAGAGGGCAAATCAGCAATAATGGATAAAATAACGACCTTGGATGGCCAAATATCGAAAGTTGACCTTGGCAGGATACTAACCCTTGTTGACAAGGTCGAGACAGTAAGAAACGAGATAGGGCAGCTGTCAAAAAGCCTTGCTCTTCCTGCAGATGTCGAAAAGAAGGTTTCAAACATGCAGGATAAGGTAAGGTATCTAGAGAGGGAAGTGGAGAGGCAGGCCGACACGCACAAGACCATAAAACAACTTGACATGAAAATGGCGGTAATGAAAGAACATGTCAGAGGGATCAAGGACGAGGTAAAGAAAAAAAAGAACATCCCTGTCCATATAGGGAAAGAATATCTGATGTTGGATTGAAATGCACTGCTTTTTCAATCATCTTCTCTGTTCATGTGGTTTCATAGCTGGGTCAAGGCCTGAAGGATAGGTGTAGGATGGATTTGGAACGTCAGGGCAAAATATCGCTTTTATTCCAGGCCTATACAAGGATGGCCCTCAAGCTCCTGAGACCGATAGTGTCGCGCACAAGTGCACAAGAGCTGAACCTTCTCAAGACAGAACTGCGCAAAGCACGCATCGGTCTTGGAAGCGGCGAATATGTCGCAAGCGCAATATTCTCGGCCATGTTATTCGGTGCGCTGTTCTTTCTTTTTTTTCATGTCCTTACCTTCCATCCTCTGGACATGCTTGAGGCATACGGCATACTCCTAAGGAACTTTATACTGTCCTCGCTTATCAGCATATTCCTCCTCGCGGCGTTCTATATGTACCCATACTATGTTTCTGATGTCCGTGAAGCAGACATTGATTCCAAGCTTATCTTCTCTCTCAATTACATTGTCGGGATGCTCAGAGCCGGAGCCTCCTTTGAAGAGACCATGGCAGGTATCTCAAAGCTGAAGGAATTCGGGGAATTTACTTACGAGGCGGAAAAGTTTTCCAG
>JAIVYC010000122.1:0-3218 GCA_048635645.1 Sulfurovum sp.
GAAAGACAGGACCAATGAAGGTCAAACCAAGAAAGCTTAGACAAGCGGCAAAAAAGACAAAACCGAAAAGAACCTTAGGCACAAGAGGCAGGAGATGACTTCTCTCTTCCTTATCACAGGGCTTATTGCGATCGCGGTAAATGTTTTTTTAGGTGTCATCGTATACTCTGCGAACCCTTCTAAGATACAGAATGCTCTTTTTGCAATGTTGACCACGTCTTTTGTTGTCTGGATATTGGGTTCTACTATGGTGCACTTGAGCACTGACCTGGCTTCTGTCCTCTTCTGGACCCGTTACTCCTACCTCGGGCTTATTTTCCTTGCGTCTATCTTCTTGCATTTTGCGTTGAGCTTTGACAAAACGGTCATTCCGGTCCATATCTACCTGCCTGCCATTGTTTTTTCGCAGATCGTGCTTACTTCGAACTTTCTCGTTAGTGAGGTGATATTCACTTTTTCGGGCTATTCTATCGTTTATGGCAGTGCTGCGCGCTATTTCCTGCTCTATCTTTTATCCTACATCTCTTTCGGGCTCTTATACATATTTAAGATGGAGAGCAATATCTCACGCTTGAACCGGTTAAGGATGAATCTGATAATCATAGGGATAACCCTGCCCTTTTTGTTCGGGGTTTTGCTTGAGGTCGCATTTCCCTATTTTGGACAAAAGCTGTTCAGTGTTGTGGAGTATTTGACGATCCCGATGGCGATATGTATCTTCTATGCCTTTTTTGGTTTTAAGAAGGAGTTCAAGTAGTATATGCTCTACCCCCTGATTGCATTCCTGGTGGTCTCGGTCAATCTTTTGTTGGGGGTCGCTGTTTTTTCTGTCAATCCTTCTAAGATACAGAACAGGCTTTTTGCCGTTCTGACGGTTCTTTTTGCAGGATGGACTTTTGGGGCTTTGCTTATTGCGCTTACCCCTGATTATTCAATGGCGCTTTTTTTGGGCAAGCTCGTCTTTTTACCTGTGGCTTTCATTGCTCCTGTATACTTGCACTTTGTGCTCTCTTTTTATAGGTCCTTTGTTCCTTTGCTCATCTATCTTCCTGCCTTTGTTTTCTGCGGTCTTTCTCTTTTTACCGATCTTCTTGTCACGGGTCTTCACCGCAGTTCAGGGAACTTCCTGTACTGCGCCGGCTGTTTTGATAATTTGATTTTAGCTGGTGCCTTTCCTTTTTTCGCTTTGTATTCCCTTATAGTGATCTTTTCCGGTTTCCTCGGGTCCTTCCGCATGCTCTCTGTTTTGAAGGGCGCTGCGAGGGCGCGCATGAAGCTTCTTGTCATCGGGACCGCCATACCGATCTTCATTGGTTCTGTCACTGACGTGGTTTTTCCTATCTATGGCATCTATGGGTATGGTATCGCACAGTATCTTACCGTGGTATCTGCTCTTTTCTTTTTCTATGCTTTCTTTAAATTCAAGGAGACCGAATAGCTTATATTCAAAGGGTTTTTTTCAATCTTTATGAAGAGTAGGGCGCAGTCATCTGTTGAGCTAATAATAATCTTGTCTATCACGCTCGTTGTTTTCTTATATATCGTTCAGTATAGCGCTGGTGCCGCCTCTTATGCTGACAGTTCCCTGAAGATGCTTAAGGCAAAGACCTCTGTCCGGGACATTGCTCTTGAGGCTGACCGGCTTTATTCCCAGGGCCATGGTGCAAGGTCAAGGGTGACCTTTTATCTCCCGGGGAATGTCAATTCAACTACCATCTCTGACCACGCTATCGTCGTCAGGCTTGATGTTGGTGAGGGCTTTACTGATGTTGTTGGGACCTCAAAGGCCCCTCTTTGCGGGCATCTCTCTATTGAATCCGGAAGTTCGGTCGTTGATCTTCGCTATATTGGCGGGTGCGTGCACATCGGCAGTGTTCTGACAGATATCTCTCCTGCTGCTCTTTACTTTGACCTTGGGATCAATGAGTCTAATTCCTCTGTTTTCTCTGTTTTCAATCTCGCCGATTATGATACGTTCATCAACGTCTCTTTTTCAAGGGGCAGCATCCCTGACACTGTTTCGGTCTCAATAAATGCCACTGAGGCCAATCTCACGGTGGGCGGCTCTGCTAATTTCACTGTGAATGTCTCTGTTCCTATGCTCGTTTCGCCAGGTTCTTTCACAGGAATATACACGATCGACACCATCGTCAATGATTCTATTGTCGACTCAGTGGATCTGATCCTTGATCTCTCGATTACCGCCAATTACACCCCCGGCGCTCTTGCCACCTATGCTGATGTGTGGGATCTGGGGAATATTAGCATAGGCACTTGGATTAGCAGGTCTTTTTTTGTCTGCAATAACCTGCCGGATGCTCAGAATGTGACCTTGACGGTCGGGGATTATCTTTCTGTTGAGTCGCTCTATGCTATTTCTGTTCTTTCCTCACAGAATCGCTTCAACGAGACCCTTGATCTTGCGACCATTGACAACACCACCGATATCACTGCTCTGGTCTCTGATTATGACACTCAGAGGGCCGTCCTATCTGGCTTGACCCTCTCGGAGTCTCATTGGGTGGACCTCTCTTTTTCTGCAGAGATACCTGATGATAAGGTGGTCACTTATTCAAGTCTGAATATCGGCCATTACGAGTCAAGCACTGATGTGGAGATCCTTGTCAAGATCTGGAATGGCTCTGAGCTCGTTACAGTGTGCGATGAGGATGAGATCCCTGACAGGGTCGGCTCTTCTGTCGAGGGCATTGACTCCTGTCTTCTGAATGATTACATCTACAAGGGAACACAACAGCAAAACAATCATTGATATAGAAGAGCAAAACATTACTTCTGTAAGGTTAACCATTCCAGTAAGGGTGGATCAGGAAGAACTTCTGACTAAAATGGTAAGAATGATTTCATCAAATCGTGATAGAGATCACAAGAAAGCACGGATTACAAAAGCTACAATAATAAGAGCATATATTGACGCCTTATCTTCAATCACTGTAGACATCGATAATATCAGTAACGAAAAGGTTCTTCTCCAGAGAATCCTTACTTCATTGAAAAATAGGAGTTGATTCGTAATCTGCTCTTCTTAACAGCAGATAAGAACCACAGCTTATTTCCGGTACAAGATAATCGGCCATAAATACTTTCCAATTTTCCAGTTCGCTGTTTTTTAACTCTCCTGTAATGTTTATTGAAGACATTTCCATATCCATGGCCAGATATTTTATTCCTCTTGAACTGAGTATACTGTCAAGCTGTGA
>JAIVYC010000123.1:0-3144 GCA_048635645.1 Sulfurovum sp.
TCATTGTGTCTTATCTCCCAGAGGCCTATCCGGCTCTCGACCAGCGTGCTTTCCCAGTGCAACACCCACATAATCCTAAGGGTATCCAATCCATATGACCTTGACCATATAGGCAAGTCAAGCGAGGGCATAACAAAAGAGACCCTTGGCACTATCTCTTCTTTGAGGGTTGGCGAAGCGCTTGTTGTCGGCGAGGCCGTGAATTTCCCTGTGTTTGTCAAGGTCCGTCAGAGGAATTCAAGAAAGCCGGCCCACTCATCCTCCTTTGAGGAGGCTTCTGAAAAGTATGAGCAGGTCTTCTCAGGCAAGAAGAAGGATGCCAGGGCCTTCATGTAGGCCTATCTTCCGACATCCACTGCAACAGCTCTTGTAGGCTCGTCCCTGCTCTTGTCCCTTTCAAGCCGGTACAGGTACCCAGTGGCTGCCTGCTCCAGGGCTGGCTCATGTGTTATGATAAAGACCTGGTCCATATATTCCCCTATTTTTTCCCTGAGAAGTGTTGACAGCTCGTCGATCCCTTTTTCGTCCAGGTTGTGGGTTGGCTCGTCAAGTATAAGCCATTTCAATTGAGGCGCAAGAACAAGAGAGAACGCGACCCTCAGGGCAAGCACTGCCACTGCCCTTTCCCCTCCTGACACCGTTTCTATCGGGGTCCATCCATTGCTTCCGAGCAGCTTCAGTGCATAGTCTCCCTTCTCTATCTCTATCCTGGCGCTTGTGTAGTCCTGGTATGGGTATAATTGGCTCCATATCGAGTCCATGCTTTCGTTCACCACTTGTATGAACTCTTCCCTTAGCGCTATCTGAGTGCTTGTGAGCGCGTTCTGGAACTCTTTGAGGTGGTCTGTGTTTTTTTTCATCTTATCTATCTCAGACCTCATCTTGTCTGTTCTCTCTTTTTTTTGTTTCCCCTCTTCTATCCTGTGTTTTTTCTCAATTAGCTCTGCTGAGAGGCTGTTGAACTCCGAGTTCGCGTCGCTCCACTCGATTATCGTCTTTCTGTATTCTTTTTCTTCCTCTTCGTGCTTTTTTTCCTTGTACTTGAGCTTCGCTGCATCTTCTCTTTTTCTTTCAAGGTCCAGTCTTGCCTTTTCCATATCCTGCCTTATCTTCACGCCTTCAAGGATGTTCCTTAGCCCTTCTACTCCTTCTCTTTCTCTCTTCTCAATTTCCCTGTCATACTCTCTTGAGAGCGGGAGTATCTCTGTCTCTATCTGAGCAAGCTCTCTTTCGATCTTGGCAAGCTTCTCTTTTTTCCTTTCCACTTCCTGAGCCAGCTCAAGGGCCTTTTCTTTTCCCTCCAGCTTTTTTCCAAGCTTTTCCAGTTTTTCCTTGCTATTCCTGGAGTCCTCTTCTTTTTCCTTCAGCTCTTTCTTTTTTTCCGATAGCTCCTTTTTTTTGCTTTCATGCTCATTTATCTTCTCTTCGTGGTCTGAGAGCACGAGCTCGAGTCTTTTTATTTTTATCTGGGTGTCTTCGAGGATCTCCTTCTCTTTCTCAAGCTCTCTTATCTTTTCCTTCAGCGTGAGGATGTTCTGCTTCTGCTCTTCAAGTTCTCTGCCTCTCTCCTGCTCTATCTCTTCTATCCTTTTCTCTTCCAATTTCGTTTCGCAGAGTGGGCAGTTTCTCCTGTCCTTCAGTTCTTTTATCCCGTTCTCAAGGAATTCCTCTCTTGCCTTTACTCTCTCTCTTTTTTGCCTGGCTTTCTCAAGCTCTCTTCCGGTTCCCTCAAGTTTTTTCTCTGTTCCTGCAGGGTCCAGCGTGCCAAGCAGCTCTTTTTTCCGCCTTTTCTCACTGAGCTCTGTTTCAAGCGCGTCAACTATCCTTTGGAGGCCTATCTTTTTCCCTGCAAGTTCTTTTTCCTCGTTTGCAAGCAGTGCATGCTCTTTTTCAGTTGTTTCTCTCGCTTCCCTGAGCGTTTCGATCTCTTTTTTGCTGACAGGTACAATTCTCTCCTGCTCTTCTCTTATGGTCTCTTCTAGGTTCTTTTTTTCCCCTGAGCGTTCCTGTTTCTCGTTCTCTCTTTTCCTTAGTTCCTTCTCTTTTCTTTCAAGCTCTTTGAGTCTCTCCTGTTTCAGGGCGATCTCTCTGGTTACCTGCTCTTTTGTGAGTTCTGTTCTTTCATATTTCCCTGCGCGCTCTGTTAATTCCTTTTCCTTTTTCTCTAGTTCCTCTATCCTTGCCTTTAGTGCTGTGTGCGTGTTTTTTTTCTCTTCAAGCCGTTTAAGCCTGTTCTCAAGCTCCTCTTTCTTCCTTGTGCTTTCCTTGAACTGCTCAAGTGCCTTTCTTCTCTTTTTTTCCGTTTCGCTTGTTTCTATCGCAAGTCCTTCCAGTTGCTGCATGTCCTTTTCTTCAAGCCTGAGCCATTCCTCTTTCTCGTTTATCACGTCTGCGAGTCTGGTGCCAAGGCTTGAGGCTGTTTTTCTTGCCTTCTCGAACTTGTCTATCCTCAAAAGTTCGTCTATTTTCTCTTTTCTTTTTCCTTTGGGTATCTTCAGGAAGTGGTCTATCTGGTTCTGTTCGCTGTATATTGCTCTTGAAAAAAGGTCATAGTCCACCTTCAGGAGCTTCTCTACCCTTTCTGTGACCCTGTTTGGGCTTACTTCCAGGAGGTTCCCGTCAAGTCTCAGTTCTGCCTGGGTGCCCTTCTCTATCGTTCTCTTTACCTCATATGTCTTCCCGTCTGCCGCCTGGAATCTCACCTTGACCTGGGCGCTTTTTGCCTTGTTCGGTTTCTTTCTTATCACGTCTTTCAGGGCTATTCTTTTCTGTTTCAGGGCAGGGAATGTGCCGAAGAGCCCGAAGTTCACGGCGTCGAGGATGCTGGTCTTCCCGCTTCCCATTATTCCGACAAGGACATTCGTGCCTTCTGTGAATTTTAGGCTGGTTTTCTGATGGGATTTCCAGTTTTCTATGTAAAGCTCAAGTATCATTGCATTTTCTCTGTATCCAAACCTTAAAATATCTTCCTTCTATTATTCCTCTTATGTCGTCCACTGTAGGAGATCTTGCTTCTCCATTTACAATGAAGATCTTACATCGTCTTTTGCTTGTGCCTGTGCTGCTTGTTATGATCCTGGTCTTTGCCTATTTCATAAGCTCTTATGAAATAGGCAAAGACCAGGATCATAACAAGCAGCACAG
>JAIVYC010000124.1:0-3182 GCA_048635645.1 Sulfurovum sp.
TTTCCCCTGTCTCTGTCTTCATATCTCATTTTCTGCCCTAGAATCCCGACTCTGGAGGCAGAATTTTTCGCACCACTCTATCCTTTTGCATCAAGTTATAAATAGCTTTTTACTCAGTAGCTTGCCGGTAAACTCTTCCTATCTCAGATAGGTCTCAGCAAGCGTCTTCTCAGTAAGTTCCCCTGCAATGTTCTTCCTGAACAATTCCTTTGCCGTTTCCCTATTTCCCTGCCCGAGTGCCCATGCCAATTTCAAATAAGCAACCTCTGCCATCATATCTCCAGCAGCTATTACCCCTATCTTCTGCAGATCCCTGCCAGTGCTATACACGTTCATGTTCACGCGCCCATATATGCATTGAGATGCCATAACAACTAACCCGCCTTTTTCAATGAACTCCTGCAGGTTCCCGTACAGTTCATAGTTCTTTTTCGTGTGCTCATCGATCTTGTTCACAGGCACATGCCCGAGCCCTGTCCCTTCAAGCACTATCCCTTTGAACCCTTTCTTTTGGTAGTGCGCTATCACTCCAGGGTCGATCCCTGGGTATGTCTTGATGAGCGCGACCTTTTCCTCATATTTGTCCATGATCTTCAGTTTCCTCTCTGGGTCCTTTCGTCCATACTCCTTTCTGAGCCACTCTATCCTTCCATCCACAAATACCCTTGCTATTGGCTTCTGGTTTATCGGCCTGAACGCATCCCGCCGGGATGTGTGCATTTTCCTTGCTTTTGTCCCTTCTATGATCAAGCAGGACGCATCCGACTCATTCTCATGCATGCACATGCACACACCAGAACAGTCCCCTTTGACAATGAAATGGGTCGCGCACAACAGGTTGACCTCTGCATCCGATGACCCGCGATCACTTGACCTTTGCGCCCCGACAAGCACCACTGGCACTGGCAGTTCCTGCAGCATGAATGACAGCATCGCTGAGGTATAATGCATGGTGTCTGTCCCGTGTCCTATGATCACGCCGTCTGCTCCCTTTTTTATCTCTTTCGCCGCTTCTTTCGCAAGCACCCTGTGATGCGCCAGGTTCATGTCCTCTGAGTACATGTTCGAGATGAATTTTGCCTTGAAGTTCGCTTTTCCTTCCAGTTTCGGGAACAGCCCGAGCAGTTCCTCAGGCGAGAAGGCTGACACAACTCCTCCTGTCCTGTAATCCACTTTGCTTGCTATAGTTCCTCCGGTGTGCAATACCGCTATGGTTTTGAGCGAGGGGTCGTGCTTCAATACGGCCCTCTTCTCCTTCTTTTCCTTTGCCATCTCAAGTTTCTCTATCCTTGTCTTTTTCCCTATCTTCACTCCAATATTATATCCGCTATCCAGTTTCACCACAAGGAACTCATCGCTTGACAGGTCCGCTCTTGGCATCAACACTCCCTTGTACTTGGCATCATCCTCCACAAGCACAAGGTCTCCTTCTTTCACTCTGTATTTGTCCAAAAGCCTTTTCGCAGCTCCAATATACACCATACTCTTTCTATCCTGTTTCAATTTAAATAGGTTCTCAATTCAATAGTAATGATTTGAAACCTCTTGGATTCAAAATAGATAATGTGTCGTTTGCCTAATTCGTAAGCGCCCTCAATGGCGCTGGTATCCTTCCCTTTTTCCTGACAAACCCTGAAGGGCTGCTGCCATTTATCCTCATGACCCTTGTTTTCCCCAAGAGACCGCCGTAATCCACAAGTTCCCCTTCTTTTCGCCCTGGCGCTGGTATCACCCTGACTGCTGTGGTCTTGTTATTGACCACTCCTATCATCAGCTCATCAGCAATAAGCCCTGCTATCACATCAGCTGGTGTGTCCCCAGGCACAACGACCATATCTATCCCGACCGAGCACACAGCGCTCATCGCTTCCAATTTCTCTAAAGTCAGGCTTCCTTTCTCAAGTGCTTTCAGCATACCATAGTCCTCTGCCACTGGTATGAACGCCCCGGATAATCCCCCGACGTTCTCTGCTGCCATAAGCCCGCCTTTCTTGACAGCATCCACAAGCATTGCGAGCGCAGCGGTTGATCCGCATCCCCCGCATGACTTGATACCCATCGCCTCTATGATCTCTGCCACTGAGTCCCCTGTTTTCATCGTGGGTGCAAGAGACAGGTCCACTATCCCGAACCTGACCCCTAACCCAGAGGCCAGTTCCTTTCCTATCAGTTGCCCTGCTCTTGTTATCTTGAATGCGCTCTTCTTGATCGTTTCGGCCATCTCGTTCAGGCTTTCATGCCCTCCTGTTTCGATGGCCGCTTTCACAACACCAGGTCCGGACACCCCTATATTCAGTGTGGCATCCCCTTCTCCAGGCCCATGGAATGCCCCTGCCATGAACGGGTTGTCTTCAGGAGCATTAGCAAACACCACTAATTTCGCGCAACCTACCCCATCTTTTGTCCTCTCAGCTGTCTCCTTGATCTTTCTTGCCACAAGCCCAGCAGCTTCCATGTTAAGCCCTGCTTTGGTCGATGCCAGGACAACAGAGGCGCATACCTTTTCAGTGGATGAGAGCGCTTCAGGCAGGGATTCGATCAGCACCTTATCCTCTCTTGACATCGCCTTATAGCAGAGCGCTGAGTACCCTCCAATAAAATCTATCCCAAGTTCTTTTGCCGCTTTGTCAAGCGTCTTTGCGAGCCCGACAGCCCTTTTCCTGTCCTCGCTCAAGTCTCCGGTCAGCAATGGCCCTAAGATCATCGAGATCGGCGTTACTGAGATCCTCCTGTTGACTATCGGCACCCCATATTTCGCCTGCAGTTGGTCTGCCTTTTTCCCCAGGTCCTTTGCCCTCTCAATGATCTTTGAGTGGATCCTCTCTTTTACCTGCTCAGGCTCGGGGCCCGCGCAATCCCTGAGGCTGATCCCTAAAGTGACGGTCCTGATATCCAGGTTCTGCATGTCCAGCATCTTCACTGTCCCAAGAATTTCCTCTTTAGAGTATCTTTTCATTTTAGATCCTGTTCACTGCCTTGAACACGTTCTCGTGCTGGACCCTGATCTTCTGCCCCAGGCCTTTTGTTCTCTCTTCCAGTTTCCCTTGCAGTTCCTCTACAGAGACCCCGCTCTTTGAGATGTCTGCCAGCAGCATCATTGTGAAGTACTTATCCATGATGGTCTGTGATATGTCCTCTATGTTCACGTTCGCTTCTGCAAGAACCCCTGTGATCGCTGCCAC
>JAIVYC010000125.1:0-3208 GCA_048635645.1 Sulfurovum sp.
CAGACTCGAAACGAAGCTCCAGGTTTACCGAAGGAGCAGGGGTTGGTCGCGGCGTGGCAGAGATAGTGACAGTCACCTCAGCAGAATGAGCCCCATATAAGCGAGAGGACCAGGTTGCCTTAATGCGGACATCCCCCTCATGATTGCCTGCTGTGAGCTGGGTATGGGCGAATCCATCTGAACCTATCTTTTCTTCAAAAAACTCGCCGACCTGAGAGATCGTTTTAGTTCCGGCCTGAAGAGAGATGCCCTGAGGAGCCTCAAGAAGCTCAAACCTTATCTTTCTGAAACCCCTGCCCTTCATGGGTTGTCCATTCTTCAAGACCGCTGCCTTTATCTCTGTGCTATCATGAAAGAGAATCTGCTGGGCATCCGCGGTAATCTCAAGATCAAACTGGGGGTTTTTTATCTTGCCCAGGAGCCCCTTGAGATTGCCCCCAAGCCACTTACGCTTCCAGAGAGCTAGAATCAGGGGGATAAGAAGAAGCAACCATAAGAGCTTGCTCCAGTCAAAACCGGGCTTTTCCCCTGCCACAGGCCCGCCGGCCGCGGGGGTCACAGGCGTCGGAGCCACATACTCAGCACCGAAATACTGGAAGATGCCGCCAGCGCCGGTGTAACCAGAAGTGGACGCGAAATAGAAGATGCCCACGACTATAATAATCCCGCCGATCACCCACCAAAGATTGTTGTTACTCTCAGCCAATTTCATCACAGACGAATTTCATTCGATATCTAATAGTAAACTCTATTTTGTTTATATAAGTTAAACCCCATCCCAGACAGCCAAAAACCTTGACTCAAGGTCCCTTGACAAGCCGGCATGCGAAGGCACAGGCACGGCAAGAGGAAGGCGGGACGGCTCTGCCGAATGCACAGAAGAGATAGAGACATTGCACTCAAGATAAAGCTTCAAAAGGGAAAAGGACCGCTCAGAGGAGACCTCCATGGACATATTGTTCCCCAATAAAGAGGCCAGCTCAAGATAAGAGCTGCGAAGATGCGGATGGATCGTTCTCCCGGCGGCTGCAGACAAGAAAGATGAATATGGCATGAACTGCAAGAGATAAAGGCCGCCTATGCGCTTGAAATCAAAACGCCAGACCTTCTTTGCGACAGACCCGAGAGAGGAATCAAGAGCACTGAGCCGTGAGTCAAGCTTGACCAGACCATTGACGAGCCTTGCCTGGGCCTGAGAGCAGGCCTCAAGGAACTCAAGGAAAAGAAAGGCATCAGAACGGGAATTAGAGCCCAGAAGAGGAAGCTTGGCCTCGAACTCGGCAGAAAGCCCATTGAAACTTGAATAGAGGTCAACAGCCTCGGCCTCAATAGACCCTATGTCAGACTGGAAGCCCTCAGAAAGAGCCTTGTCCCCCTCTGAATACCAGGAAAGAAATGCTCTGAGGTCATTAAGAGCTGATTCAAGCGAGAAAAAATTCAGGGAGCAGAAAAGCAAAGACTCGTAATTTAGGGAAAGGAGAAAAGAAGGGAATGTGTTCTCCAAGAAAGAGCTCTTTAACTCGATCATCCGCCTCAGGAAAAAACGCTGCCTGCGCCTTAGCTCATCCCCGCACTCTGAGACCTTGACCCAGGAATCATTGATGCGGACCTCAAGGCCATCATCATTGCGCAAAAGAGGCGTGTTCTCGACCACAGGATCAGGAAGGTCCTTAACATCAAGAAGCAAAGAGCAAAGAGCATGAAAACCCGCATAACTCGGAAGAGCATCAATGGACAAGGAAGTGGGATTGTCCCATAAAGGGATAGACTCGTCAGAGGGTATAGGGATAGGAGGGCTGAGCTTTAGGGAAGGCATGAGAGCGGCTAGCATTGAGACCGACCTTGGACATCTCCCTGAGGCGTTCGGTATCTTGAAATTCGTGGCAAGGTCCAGGACACCATTCTCAGCCATATACCTCTGCTTATTAGAGAGGATCTTTGACACACCGGATAAGAGAGACTGCTGAAGGGAGTACATATGAACAAGTGCCAAGGCGAAATTCGCGTTCCTCGAAGAGGAGGACAGTATCCGCTCAAGGTCAGATGTGTGGGCAGGAGGCGGGGACTCCACAGAGGAGAGGAACCCCTCAAGCTTTGGAAGGGCCTCTGAATAGCGGTCGGATAAGAAACCAAGGACCTCCTCATCCTCCTGAGCAAGGAAAAAATACCGCTTTTCCTCAAGCACATGCGATTCAGGCGCGCCGAAAATCTTTTTAATCCAATCAAACAAAATAGACCACCAAAAAGTAATAATAGGGGTCTATTTAAATAGGTTAGGAGGGGATCAAAGTCAAAAGAAGATTAGTGACCGCAGCATTGCCATACGCGAACGGGCCAGCCCACATAGGCCATGCCATAGGAGCATACATACCAGCGGACGTGTATAGCAGGTATCTGAGAGCGAAAGGAGAAGATGTCCTCTTTGTATGCGGAAGCGATGAGCACGGGACGCCGATCGCAGTAGCAGCAGAAGCAGAGGGAGTGAGACCGCAGGAGCTTGTGGACAAGTACCATGAGGAGCTGAAAAGGGATTTTGACTCTCTTGGGATCAGATTCGACCATTATGGACGTACGACCCTGCCGATACATTACGAGACATCCAAAGACTTCTTCCTGAAGATGTTAGAGAACGGAAAGATAGAGAAAAGAACGGTCACAAGACCATTCTGCCCGCACTGCAAAAGATTCCTGCCAGACAGGTATGTAAAGGGAGAATGCCCGAAATGCAGGGCGAAAGACGAGAGAGGGGACCAATGCGAGGCATGCGGGAAGCAACTGGAGCCGCACGAGCTGGTGAGGCCCTACTGCATCATATGCAAGAACACGCCGGAGCAGAAAAGCACAGAACACTGGTTCTTCAAACTCTCTGAACTGGCTCTTGAACTGAAAGAGTGGATAGAAGGAAACAAGCACTGGCCCCCGAACGCAAGGAACTTTGCCCTGGGATGGATAAGAGAGGGCCTTGAAGACAGAGCGATAACAAGGGATCTGGAATGGGGAGTGCCGGTCCCGCTGAAAGAAGCAAAGGGAAAGGTACTGTATGTCTGGTTCGACGCGCCCATAGGATATATCTCAATAACAAAAGAGTGGGCAAAGGGAACAGGGAAACCAGAAGAGTGGAAAAAATACTGGCAGGACGACTGCGAGATAGTGCACTTCATCGGGAAAGACAACATACCATTCCACACCATCATATGGCCAGGGATAC
>JAIVYC010000126.1:0-3070 GCA_048635645.1 Sulfurovum sp.
TTCCATTCATGTAGAGTGTGTTCATCCTAATGATTAGGATGAACACACTCTACATGAATGGAAAGATGATATGCAGTAAAAGGCAATCCCTCAAAATTTGCAGGAATATCGTTGTCTTGAATTCTTGCGATTTCACACCTATATTCCTTTGGCATGACATCAATGAGTTTTACAATAGATGAAGCTTGTGCCTGATCTTGATGCTGTGGGTGGTTTTGTGCTTGAGAACGAGCAGAAGACAGTAAGGATCGACTATACATTTGAGCATCTTCTCTTGCAGGTAAAGGCATCTGTTCAGGAGGATCTGAGGTCTATCCTATTCGGAAATGAGAACTAATATCCTCAAAAGGAAAAAAG
The DNA here is from genome assembly GCA_048635645.1 of Sulfurovum sp. Classification (GTDB taxonomy): domain Archaea; phylum Undinarchaeota; class CAZHTU01; order CAZHTU01; family JAIVYC01; genus JAIVYC01. The sequence continues at coordinate 358 of JAIVYC010000126.1, forward strand.
GCATGTACAGCAGGCGCGGTAGCTATGCGTATGCAAACACGCGTATAAGGGCAAAGGTAGCAAAGCTGATAACTCCTCCTCAGTATGACAAGCTCTTGCAGATGGATCTTCCTGAGATAGCCAAGTTTCTTGAAGAGACAGAGTATAAGAAAGAGTTTGATGAGTTTGCCTTAAAGGAGTCAGGAGCGCATCTGATCCTGCATGCTCTTAATGTGAACCAGGTGAAGGCTTTCGAGCATGTCTCACGGATATCCCCTCCGAGGTTCGCTGTATTGCTCCAGCAGTACCTGCGTGAGTGGGATGTCTTCAATATAAAGACGGTTCTTCGCGCTGTGTTGGCTGGCGAGGAAAAGGAGGAGGCAAAGCGCATCCTCGTCCCTTTGGGGGATCTTGATTTTCAGTTCCTCTCATCTCTTCTTGACAAGAAGGATGTGAATGAGGTCCTTTCTGCCCTAAGGTCCACTGAGTACGCTCCGGTTCTCAAGGCCTTTGACTCGATCGACAGCATGTCTCTGATCAGGCTTGAGCTGGCCTTGGATGACCTTATCTTCAAGCAATTATCCTCTCTAGTGGCCCTGGCCCATGAGGGCAGGTATTTCACTGATTTCATGAAGCTAAAGATAGATGTGGCTAATTTCAAGATACTTCTCAAGCTTAAGCGGGCTGAGCTTCCTCCTGCTGATGTCAGGCTCTATTTCACAGCTCACGGCTCCTTATCCATCGAGAGGTTGGTTTCCCTTTACAGGCTCTCTTTTGATGGGATCTTCTCCTATATGCGCTCCATGCCTCTTGCGTCATTTGTTGAGCCTGGCATCTCTGAGTTCCAGCAGGACGGCTCTCTCGGCCTCTTGGAGGTTGGCCTTGACAGGTACTTCATCGGGCATGCCATCTCTCTTCTCAGGGAGCATCCTCTGACCATAGCGCCGATGCTTGGTTATATCGCTGCCAAGAAGGCTGAGATAAAGAACATCAGAACTATCGTCCGCGGGAAGCAGGCACACCTTGACAATGAGATCATCCGCAAATATCTTGTGACAGGATGATGCAGGTTCTGGATTCTTCTGCTTTGCTGGTTCCTTTTGAGTTTAAGCATGCAGCCACTGTTCCTGAGGTACTTGATGAGATAAAGAACCGCCCGACCAAACAAAGGCTTGAGAACGCCCTTGCATCAGGCAAGCTTGAGGTCCTTGAGCCCTCTGATGCTTCCATTGGCAAGGTGCGGCTCGCCATTTCAGGAACAAAGGATTCGCTTTCTGACACTGATATCAGGCTCATTGCTCTTGCGATCGATCTGCATGCTGAGCTTGTGACCGCTGATTTTGGGATGCAGAACATATGCCTCTATTTGGGTCTTGCTTTCCGCGGTCTTGAAAAGACCATTTCTCATGTTTTCAAGCGTTCTTTCTTTTGCCCTGCCTGCAGGAGATACTATTCAAAAGAAGGAAGCTGCCCTACCTGCGGCACTGCTCTGGTAAAAAAGGTGGTCTCAAGAAAGCCAAAGTGACCCTTATCTCGTCGGTGCGCTTCCCTTTTTTCCTCTATAATCCGAGAATGGCAGGCTTGCCCCGCCTTCGACAGATCCCTTTTTCCTGAGGTATGCTATGTTCTCAAGCGCCTCTATGACCATTCGTTCATCTTCATCGAGTTTTTCAAGAAGTCCAGAGACCTCCTTGTCCCCAGGGTATTTCTTGAGTATCTCTTCCAGCTCTTTCCTCCCCTGCTCTCTGTTCTCCTTAAGCACCTTTATCTTTTCTTCCAGTACATATCCGCTTATTTCCATTTGCTCACCTGCTGAGCCTAATGCCTTATCACCTATTTAATCCCTTTCGCCGAGCATCCGGGATGTTTTTTTCCATGTTTCGAAACAATTTAATATCTCTCTGTTTTCTTTCCTCTCATGAAATGCCGGGTGATATTCCCTAATGCCACCTATCTCAACGGCTTGAAGGAGCTCCTTGCCGTGGCTGGGTCTCTTGTCAGGAAGAATTCAAAGGCCTATGACGCGAATTTTTTTGTTTTCGGTGAGGATATTCTTGGCGTCAATAACAGAGAGTTCTCTATAGACCACGGGCCTAGATATAGGGAGCAGATAATCCCTCATAAGCAGGTCCTGTCTTTCGTCCCAAGGCTTCAGTCTGTTCTGGGCCCTAGTGATTTCGTGATTTTCTCTCTTTACGCAACTCTCGGCTCTTCCATTGTCAATGCTGTCTATCTTGTTGGCAGAGAGCACTGGTTTTTTGATTTCAAGCGACTTCTCCCGCTGGGTGATAGTATGGTGCTTGACCGTAAAAGCATGGAGAGGAACAGGCTGAATGCCAAGATGAATCCAAAGACATCTGTCTGCTTAAAGATAGGAAAACACTGTATAAAGAACATATATCTCCTGGTCTGCGCGGATATAGATATTCTTCCTAAACTGCGTGTGAAGGATGGTTGTCTGATGTTCGTCCCTTCCTGCGGTTTGAGCGACTATAATATTGAGGGTTTCTTAAGCAAGTTCCATGGCCCTGGACGCTTGTTTATCAATGACCCTTATAATGGGCATATCTGGGATATCTCATTTGACAAGAAAAAACCATCCCCTATGCCATTCGGGAAAAAGAAGTGCCTGGCAGTGGATTTCAGTATCAGCTGATCTCTTGGGTGAGCCGTCTTTTGATTATCTTAAGCCTGAAGAAGTTCTCTCTTTCCATCTCGTCGAGTCTCATCCTAA
>JAIVYC010000127.1:0-3095 GCA_048635645.1 Sulfurovum sp.
CCCCCAAAGATAAAGCATTGCATGGCTGGCAGGCCAAGCAATATGGCCGGTCTTGTCACAATGCTGGCCATATTGCTTGGCCTGCCAGCCATGCAATGCTTTATCTTTGGGGGACTGGCCTCAACACTGGTATTTCATGGTATGATCTTTCACTGGACAAAAGATCCTGAGCTTTCAAAAAGGCTATGAACAGGCTCAGCAAGGCAGTGTTCCTGTTCGCCTTATTAGGTCTTGCCTCTCTTTCTCTCCTATCCCCTGGGGACATATCTCTTTACAAGATAACCAGCCAGGCCATAGGTTCGCAGGTCTCTGTTTCAGGAATAGTCCTGCAGGCGATACCGATCAAGAATGGGACCCTTGTAACACTCTATAACTACTCAAGCATCCAGGTTCCAGTGTTCCAGCAAGAGCAGATACTTCCAGGGGATATCCTGGCTGTCAAGGGCAAGGTCCTCAAATACAAGGGTGAGTTGGAGATATTCCCTGAGTCGGTGCGCTCACACCCCCCTGAGGTCCTTGAGGTTGGGATAGGGGATATTAGCGATAAACTTGTGCACAAGACCGTCAGGGTCGTGGGGGAAGTAGTGGAGAAGGGGTCAAAGTCCTCTAAAATGGCAGACCATACAGGTGTCATACATGTTTTTGGCATGGATGATGTGGAGGAGGGGGCGGTGATAGAACTTGAAGGGCTTGTTGAAAGATACCGTTCTGTGCTCTATATACGTCCCAGGAGCATAACGCGTTTCGCATGAACCTTTATAACCATAATGCGTGATATTATAACCATGCTTTATGAGGAAAGATTCAGTGAGATGGTGGCCTACATCTGTGCTGACCCTGGGAGAACGCGGGTTGTAAAGGAGCTTGAAAGGAGCGGGCAGTCGCTTACCACAAAATATTTCATGGATAATCTGTGGAAGGAGGGCGATGCACGGGTCATGGAGCTGCTTGAAGGGCTTGAGGCACACGGGATAATAGAATGCATGAACCGGATAAAAGGAAAGTGCGAATCGTGGGACCTCACTTCCGCCGGAAGGGATGTCCTTATTGCCATTGAGAATCCACCCCCTACAGAGGGCTGGCTTGTCACAGAACTGTTGCGCAAGGCATGTGATAAGCTACTTGGCAGGCCGAAAAAAAAGGAATAGAGGGATCACATTCCAAGCATATCCTGCCAGGTCTTTTTTGGTTTCTTACCTGTCAGGGTCTCAAGTTCTTTGACCCTTTGCGAAAGTAATTTATTCTGTGCTGAAAGCTCCTGAACCTTTCTTTTCAGTTCATACATCTCCTTCTTAAGCTCAGAGTTCTCAGCTTCGACAGGATCCCTCTTTCTCTTGCTCTGGGATTCAGAGCTCATACTGCTCTTGAAGATCTCATTTTTAACCCCTTCAATAGTCTTATCCATGCCTTTTATTTCTACATAGAATTATTTTAATTCTTCGTTACATACTATCTAGCATGGTTAACAAGGAAATAAGGGAAACACAGAAACTCTCAAAGCTTCTTTTCAATGCGCCAGACCCATTGACCTCAATATACATCATGACAGCCATCTCTTTTTTTTCCGGTGTAGTGACGGAATTGGCTGTGAGGAGGATCACGGATCTTGAGATAGGAATAATCCTCTCGCTGATATATGGCGGGGCTTTTGGTTTTTTCACCTTTGCAGTGCCAGCAGTGTTTTCCGCGTCGATCACACAGCTGATCGCAAAATGGCTTAAGGTAGAGCTATCACAGAAGCGCGCCTATTTCCTTTCCCTAAGCGCGCTTGTGGTGGCAGAACTAATATACCTTCCAGGCGTCCTTCTTTCAGTAGCCACGAGATTTGAGAATTCACTCTTGTACTCTTTTCTTCTTTCTCTCTCACTTGTTTTTGTCTTTCGCGCCATAATCCTTAGAACAATGACAGGGATGAGCCCTCACCTGGCACTAGTTCCGGCAAGCGTACAAAGCATATTCATGCTTGGTAACCTTGTATTGCTGAGATCTCTGGAGGTATATACGAGCCCGATGATACTTGGAGAGTTCGCTGGTTATTTTCTCCTGACAAAGGTAATGGTATCTGCAATAATCCTGATATTTGCGCTTTATTCAATAATCCTGATCATAGAGGCGCCGCTGAAGCAGAACCTGAACATAGGATTATTGGACCTTGTCAACTATATCTTTGCAAACATAGAAAAAGAATCCAGGTTGCTTGAAGGCGTGTTTGACGTATATTCAGAGAGGGTGAAACTGCCTATCTCGATAATAGCTCTAAGGGCGCATGGAGAAACAAAGGCGCTGATACTATCATCGTTCATACATCCCGGGCCCTTTGGGAAGCTTGGCTCAAGTGACATGCCCTCAATTCTCGTCCAGGAATTCTCAAAGAGGACGGGGGCGGACGTATTTTTCACAAAAGGGGCTGCGACGCACGACACAAACCTGGTATCAAGCAGCGAAGTCTCAAAGGTGCGGGATGCATACGCAGCTCTCATGCCGAGACTTGAATACATAGACAAGGCAACAGAGTTCAAGCGCACAGGCGAAAAACCAAGCATATTCTCAATAGCTTTCAGTGATTCAATGATCGCGATATCCACCTTTTCTCCTGAAACTACAGAGGACATAGAAATAGGGGTTGGGTTCACAGCTCTGAGCGAGATGAAACAGCATGCAAGAAACCCGATATTCATAGAATCCCACAACTCGTTCAGTGAGTCGGTATCCCCAATATACTCAGGGAGCCATGACGCTCTGAATCTCATATCCCGGGCAGGTTCGATGGCGGAAGCCCTTTCAAAGGAACAAACCCACAAGATAAAAGCAGGATGTGCAAGGGTGCATCCAGGATTAGGCATAAATGAGGGTATGGGAAGCGAAGGCCTTGGGATGGTACTCTTTGAGATAAACCTGAAGAAATACGCGCTTGTGTTCGCAGACTCAAATAACATAGCTCCAGGCATCAGAGAGATGGTACAGGAACGTCTAAAGCAGAAGGGTATCATGGACACAGAAGTGATCTCTTCGGATACCCACTCAGTGAACACAGTGAATGGAGGGGAGAACCCTCTTTGCGCAAAAGGCGGGACCGAAAAGCTCATGTCTGCAGT
>JAIVYC010000128.1:0-3097 GCA_048635645.1 Sulfurovum sp.
GCTCTTCCGATCTAGCAGCGTATTTTGAGTACATTCGAAATAAATCCTGCGCAAACAGGGCAGCTTCGATCCCGCCTGATCCCTGGCGTATTTCCATAATGATGTTCCTGGCGACGTCTTCTTCCTTTTCGGTCAGACGCTCATTTAATTCTTTTTCGAGAGCCTGTTTTTTGCTTTTTATATTCAGCGCACCAGCCTGTCACCACTGTGTGGCAGTCCTGTTCGTCTGCTGAGTCGCATGCCGCATCTCCAGGCTCTCTCAGGTCTCCCTTGTCCCAATTATCCCATTCTGTCCAGTCGTCATTCACAAGGTTGGTCCCGTCTGCCCTGTATGCCTGCCCGTCGTCTGTCTGGTTCCACCATAATACCGTATACTTGTCGTCTGTTGGCGACCAGTTGACCATCAGGTCGTCAAGGTCTCCTGTCTCTGTTGACTTCAGGTCTACCTGGAATGCCCATTCCCCGTAGCTTTTGGCTATTACCGTCTCGTGTTCCTCATATCTCTCTCTTTGATACGGGGGGTATCCTATCTTTGAGAGGTAGTTCTCTTGCCCGTTCCCTTCTTGCCTGTAATCTTCCTCTCCTCTTGTCCCGTCTTTCAGCCATTGGTCCAGCCATTTGACCGCAGGAACTATCGCGTTAGTGAAGCTCGCTTCTGTTGCAGGAACATTCGCGCTTGGGCATGCCTTATAGTTCGGCACTGTCACGCTTTCAAGGTTCGGGCAGTTTGTGCAGTAGTATCTGCCATCGCTCGTATACCCTGTGCTGCTCCCGCAGGGAGAGATCCCAGTGCACCAGTACTCTGTTTTCCCTCCTGTTGTTTCTGACCAGTCCTCTATCCCTGGCGTGTTCCCTGCGTCAGGTATTGCGTTCGGGCTTGGGCTGATCCTTGATTGCAGGAGTTCTCCGCTGGCCCATCTGACATGATGGGGTATCCTTTTCGCCAGTTCCTCGCTGATCTTTCTCAGGTCAGGGAGCCTCACTCTTATATCGGTCTGGGTCTGCGCTTCTGTGCTTGAGTTTATGTTGACCTTGTTGTTCGAGGTGTACTCTTTTTCCTCTGCTCCTGTCCCTGTCATTTTCACTTGGATGTAAGAGTTCTCAAGGCGTCTGCCCTCCTCTATTACTTCGTTCGATTGCACTTCATACTCGCTCATTTCAGAGGGGTATCTGCTTATGTATGCAGGGAGGTATGGCAGGAAGTGTTCGTTTATCACATCCTCCAGGTTGCTATTGAACTCAGGTATGGCATGGTCTGCTGTGAATCTTAAGGTCTCTCCTGTGGCCCATCTATCATATGGGCTGCTTGGCGTCTGCCCTTTGCCTATCCATTGCGGTTCTGTCCATACAGATACGGTATCTCCGTCAAATATGTCCCTATTCTCCACTGTCCCGACCATGTCTTTTGTATACCCGCCATGCTTTCCAAGCTCATACATTCCCTGATATGTCGCTTGCTCAATGCCTTTTTGCGCAAAATCAGGGTCTTTTTTCGCCAGGACCTTATTATACTGCTTGGCGTTCTCTTGTATCGCGATCTGGTCATATTTCACTTTTTGGATCGAGAGTATCAGTATCAGCATGAATGCCGCTATTATCACCACTACTGTCGCGACTATCTGGAATGTCGCTGCTCTCTTATCGGTCCTCACTTTTCCGTTCGGTCTCATGTGTTCTTCACCTTTAGCGTGAGCGTGCCGTATTTGCCTGGCGGGGCCGCGATGCTTATCAGGCCTTCTCCTTCTCTGCATCCTGGTATGCTTTCGTTCCCGAACACCATGCCCTTTTCGCCGCCATTATACACAACGAATATGCAGTATCTTCCCTTCCCATAGAATGGGGCCATTTTTTCAGGGATAAGATGGCATCTCAGGTATTGCTCGACATTCGTTACCTCTGTCATATGGGACCCAGGGTCATAGCTTGTGGCTATTGTGCTCGGGCAATTGTCTGTTTCTTCAGCGTCGCCTGACGCGTATAGCTCTCTCTCGCCTTTGATCACCAGCCGAGCGCCTGAATCCAGCACCACTACCTGCCCGATGAGGTCTGTCAATTTGTTCCCATACTCGTCTGTGAGGTATGTCACCACAACATCCTCCTGGTAGAGGCTTGCCACCGTCACCCCTAATATGACCTTTCCTGCAGCGGTTCCTGCTATGTAGTTCAGGTAGAACATCGCGACGCTCAGGAATGTGATCACTAATACAAAGGTCACGAGCAGTATCGCGGTCGTTATCATTTCAAGGGTTGCTTTTCTGTTCATCTTACCAGTACATTGTGAATACTATTTTTCCAGAGTGGACCTTTACAGGGGCTACGTCCTCGAAGGGCTGATAGTTCCCTGTGAGCCCTGTTGGTTCGGCAGGGTATTCTATGGCTATATACCTTGGAGTTGCCATGCTCTTATACCTGTAATCTGCCGGCTCATCTCTTATGGTCCAGTTTCCTCCTGTTTCAAGGTCTGTTACCTCGGCTGTCCAGTATATGCCTTTTCCCCCATATAGTTCTGCTGTTGCTGACACGCATATGTCCTGATCATCTTTCCTGTACCTGTCTCCTCCGCAGTTGGCGCTCATGTTGTCAAGTTTCCATGTAGGCACAAGCCCTGGGAATGCTATCACCTTGCCGCTATTCTCGACCGTCTTTGCAAGGCATCCGCAGTATCCATCCCAGGCAGGGAGCGAGACTATCGCGTCTGCCATCCTGTCTCTCTCCAGGTCAAGTGGGTTTGCATAGACAAGCTTTGGCATGCTTTGCGAGGCATAGGCGGTTATCATTAGGTAGAATACCAGGGTCAGCACCGCAGCCACTATATACAGCACTATGAATTGAGGGGTGAGAGGGCCTATCCCCTTTTTTGATCCTATCACTCGCATTGGTCTCCATGCTCCCATTTGACAGCCATCTTTTCAACCCATATTCCGCTTGTTGTGTCATATTCTCTTTTTTTTGATATCTCTATCGGGTGTCCGCATTCGAATTCGCACTCTCTATATTCCACGGTTCTTGCTGCGTAAGCTCCAACATGTTCTGTATATTCCTTGCATTTTGGGCTATTGATCTCTGGCTCAAAATGATACGGCGACCACCGAGATCA
>JAIVYC010000129.1:0-3045 GCA_048635645.1 Sulfurovum sp.
ATGGCATCTCTGCCTATGTCATTGTTTACTTCTATCTTTCCTCCTGCTGCCAGGAGGTCTCCATTCACCTTGGAGTTGATCAAAATGGTGCCGCCTGCGACTCTGACCCCGTCTCCTATCTCTCCTTCAATGGTTATTGTCCCTCCTGCTATCAGGACATCGTCAGCAACCTTGCCTTTGATCTTTATCTCTCCGCCGCCTCCAAGGACATCGCCGTCAACATCACCTTCTATGGTAATGGTGCCTCCGCCGAAATAGAGGTCATCCTCAATGACAACATCTCCTATAACGATCCTATCACCGCCTCTGAACTCAGCAGCGCTGACCGTGCCGACCAGCAATATAGTAACAAATACTAAAAAGAGAATATCTGTCCGGATAGTTTTTTTTGCCTTCATGCCTAACTCATCCACTCTAATATATATGGCTAATCCTGTACTTATATTCTTCTATTGCCTCTCAGTATGTTCAAGTCTTTTCAAATGAGGGGAGATCAGCGCCCTTAATCAATAAATATGCCTTTCACCTATCTTCTCTTATGCCTAATGACCTGGAAGAAGAGATCGAAAAGATAAAAGAAAGGAACAAGAGAGTTGAGGCAGACAAGGCCTGGGAGATAAGTTTCACAAGAAGAGCTTTGATCTCAGTCGCTACCTATATTGTCATATCCTTGTTTCTCCTGGTTTCAAGGGTCCCTGATCCTTGGTTGAATGCTTTGGTCCCGACCATGGCTTTTGTCCTGTCAACTTTATCCCTTCCTTTCCTCAAGGAGTTCTGGAAAAAGCACATTTACAGAAAACAATGATTTTTGCTTTTCCGATCTCCCATCCCTTGAATGTTTCAGAGTTCTACGCCCGCGCCGGCAGCTTTCAGCATTCCTTTTACGTGTTTGTTCATCACATACAGTAGTTCCTTGTGATCATTGCGCATTTGTTGGAATGTCAGCTTTTGATTAGAGAGCATCTCTTCGACTCTCAGGAATTTTCGTATGAATGACAGCTCATTTAGCTCAAGCGGCTGGTTCTTCTCCAGTTTGCTTATGAGTGTCTTGAGGTTTCTTTTTCCGAATACCAATGCGTTCCTTTCCCTTACAAAATAAAGTCCGAGCTGGTTTGCTGTCACGTTTTTGGTTTTGTCCATGTACTCTGAGAATTCCCCGCCCTCTTTCATCATGGATTTTACAAGTTTTTTTGCCTTTGTCATCATTAGCCTCTCTCTTTCTTCAAAGGGAGAGATCTCAATGTTTATTCTATCAAGCCTCTCTGACATGTATGCGATGAATACGTCAAAGAATGCTTTTGTCTCCATTGCAAGTATCATGGTATTTAGAAGTTCCCTCGTGCTGATGAGGAACACCTCGCTTCTGAAGAACTTGTATGGCTCTGAGTTCAGAAGGATCCTGCTATGTTTTCTGTTTATTCCGATTAGCTCTTTTTTGTGTGCCTTTAGGATCAGCGTGTCTTCTTCGATCAGGGATAGCGCCTGTTTTGCGCTTAATTTTATCCTCTTATAGATACCCACTATCTCTTTCTGTCTGCCGTTTGATGTTCCCTCAAGCATTCCTATGAGGGACATGGTGTTTGAATGCCATTCTTGCGGAGATATATCTTCTGCAGGTTTCTTGTCAGGCATTAGCTTGCACAGCTCTTTGAGTGCAGCCAGCTGTTTTTGTCTGTTTCTTCTGTCTTCCCCAAGCGCTCTATTAACTTCCATCTCTCTGACTATTCTAAGGTCATCTCCTATCTTTAAACTTTGTCCTGATGCCCGCAGGACGCATTACAAAGCTTTTTCTATTTGCGCCACCACCCTATTGATCATGGTCGCTTCGATAGGTGTGCTCTATGGTATTCTCGCGCTCTTTGCCTGGGGTCTCTCTGATTTCTTTGCAAAGATCGGCATCGCAAGGTATGGTCATTTCAGGTCTGCTTTTTGGGTGCAGTTTTTCGAGCTGTTCCCTTTTTTGTTCTTGGCTTTGTTTTTCTGGGTGCCTTTTTCTTTTTTTGACCTGTTCCTCTTTGTTCTCATAGGCCTTTTTGGCGGTGTTGGTTTCATGTTTTTCTATAGGTCCATCGGGAGGGGATATCTTTCGATAATTTCCCCTACAGTGGCTTCATGGGCAGTGATCACCAGCATCTTGTCTATTGTCTTTTTGAATGAAGTGCTTGGTTTTATGCGGTCTTTCGCGATTTCAACGGTTTTTGTCGGGATCGTGCTGGCTTCTTTCCATTATGAGGATCTTTTAAAGCTTAAGTTCAAGAATGCTCTTCCTGGTGTCAGGCAGGCACTTGTCGCTGTGGCCTGTTTTGGCATTTCGATGTTCCTTATTGGCCTCTCTGTTTCAAGGGTTGGGTGGTTTCTTCCTGTATTTTTCCTGAGGCTTTTCAGTTTCTCTTTTTTTGTTTTCATGACGCGCTTTGATTTTTCCCGGGTGTCTATGCCTACTGGTTTTAGTCCTTTGCTGTTAGGCATCGGGTTCTTGGAGGGTGTTGGAATTATAGGGTTCGGGCTTGGGGCGACTTCTGAGTATGTGGCTATTGTTTCTCCTGTTGCTGCCGCTTCCCCTATGGTTTGTGTGGTGCTTGCAAGGATCTTTTTAAAAGAGAGGATATCCATAAATCAGTTTTTGGGTGTCTTGCTGATACTTGCAGGAGTGGTCTTTCTCGCTCTTTAGAGCATGGGTTTTTGGTAGCATGGCTTTATGGCAACTATTTAAAACACTAAGGTCTATTAAACTCTAATATGAAAGGCCCTGCGGTTCTATTATTCCTTCTGATAACGCTTGGATGCATAAGCACCGTTCCAGACCCGGATCTGGATGGATCTGAGCCTGCAAAGGTGTTCCATTCCCCTCTTCTCCCTACACAGACCCAGCCCTCTGCAAGGCTCGCCCTTTCCGACATCGCCATAGACGGCTGCAACCTGATCAGCGGTTCTCTTTCCAATCCTGGAAATGTTATGCATGAGAATATCAGCGTCCATATCCGTTATGGTGACGGACGCAATGCGACCACCAATTACTTCCTTTCCATAGGACCCGGGGAAAAT
>JAIVYC010000130.1:0-3020 GCA_048635645.1 Sulfurovum sp.
GCGAATGTTTCCAGTTCGATCCCTCTTGTTTTCCCTGCTATCTCTCTTATCTCATCAAGGGTCACCTGCCTCGGCAGTATCACCCTGCTTGCCCCTAGTTCCTTATAGAATTCCACTGTCTCTGAATTGAAGCTTGTCCCTCCTGTACTTATGTGTATCTCTAATCCAAAGTTTTCCTTTATTTTTTCCAGGAGCCCAATATCCGCTAATATAACAGCACTTATCCGGTCCTGCACCTCAGAGAGGATCTCGATCAATATTTTCTCCTGTTCCTCCACATAATACTGCTCGTTCAATGTGAGGTACACAGGAACTCCTTTCTCTCCTGCCTTTTCGCACACTCTTTTCAGTTCCTCGACCGACCCAAGGTTCGCTGTTCTTGAGTATCTCCTGTTCATTGATGCTATGTTCGTATATTCCTTCCTCCATCCATCGGTCAAGACACCGCAGTACAGCTCATCCGCTCCTGCTTTTATCAGCGGCAGGGTCTCCCTCTCGTCTTTCAATGGCGCAAGTATCCTCATGCGATCTCCCTGAACAGCGGCTTGCATATCCCATACCAATCCTTGAATGCCTTCATCTTGCTGTACCCATCATTTCCATATCTTTTTATCACAGGCATCTCCTTCACTCTTCCCTCTCTTACAGCAAGCATCAACAGCCTTGGCTCGAATTCATACCTGTCCCCTTCTGGCAGCCCAACGCGCTCAATGAACTCCCTTTTGAATGCCCTGAACCCGTTCGAGGCATCTGTGAGTCTTGTTTTCGCCACTATATTGAATAGCCTGGTGAACATCCATGTCGTTATTTTCCTGAAGGCAGGTATCCTGCTCTTGTTCTCGATATACCTTGACCCCTGCACAAGATCATACCCATCGAAAAGCGGCTCCACCAGTCCCCTGATCTCTGACGGGTCATCCTGCATGTCCCCTGCTATTACCACGATGAGATCGCATCCCCTGTCGATCGCATACCTGATGCCTTTTTTCAGCACATGCCCTGGCCCCATTGTCCTCTCATTATAGAGCACTGTGGCCCCTGCCTTTTCCGCCTCTTTCCCGGTCCCATCAATGCTTCCATCATCTATCGCAACGCATTCATCCACAAGCTTAGGAAGGCCTTCTATTACTCTCCCTATCTTCCCTTTCTCGTTCAGCCCGCCTGTTACTACTATTATCTTTTTCCCTTTGTACATTCTCTTATCCCTTCCGCCACTTTTCCTATCTCCTCGCTCCCACGCCCGCCGATCATCCCTAATACCCCCTTGCCGACCTTCTCTGTTCTCTCGCACCAGACATCCTCTTTCAGGCAGGGTTGCCTGTACACAGGCAGTGGATAGTGTATCCCCGTTCCGATCCCTTTCTTTTTCAGGCACTCCCTTATCCTGTCCCTTTCTTTTGCCCTTATCACATAAAGATGATAGACATGCCCATTCGTTTCTATCGGCGTCTCGACCATCCCTTCAAGTCTTCTTCCATATTCCTTTGCGATCTCTCTTCTTTTCCGATTCCATTCATCCAGATGCTTCAGTTGTTCGATCCCTATGGCAGAGGCTATCTCACCTAATCTTGAATTGTATCCTATCCTCTCATGCAAATTTTTCTCTGCCTGCCCATAGTTTCCCAGTTCCCTTATCCTCTCGGCATGCTCCGTCTCATCAGTCGTGATCATCCCTCCATCCCCTGCCACTGTCATGTTCTTGGACGGATAGAAGCTGAAGCATCCCAGATCCCCAAGGGACCCCGTCTTTTTCCCCTTGTATTCAGCCCCATGTGCCTGGCAGGAATCCTCTATGATCCAGATCCCTTTCTCTTGAGCGATCTCCTTTATCTCATCCATATCACATGCCTGCCCATACATATGGACCGGTATCACCGCTTTTGTTTTCTCATTGATCTTTTCCTTGATCTCTTTCGGCTCTATATTGTACCTCTCATCAATATCCGCATACACCACCTTCGCTCCTGTATACCTCACAGCGAATGCTGTGGATATGAACGTGTTCGCAGGCACTATGACCTCATCGCCTTTGCCTATGCCAAGGGATTCAAGCGTCAGGTGAAGTGCATCCGTCCCTGATGAGACACCTATCGCATATCTTGTCCCACAATATTTCGCGAACTGCTTTTCAAATCTCTCGGTGCACGGTCCGTTCACAAACACTCCGCTCTCGATCACTTTTTCCACTGCCCTTTTAGCTTCTTCACTGATGACCGGTTTTGCTAGGGGTATCATCTTGCCAGATATTCTCCTATGGCCAGGAAGTCCAGCCCTGCTCTCTTGTATGCTCTTATTGCATCTTTCGGCGAGTAGACTATCGGCTCGTCATGCATATTGAAGCTTGTGTTTATCACTGTTGGTATACCTGTGCTCTTTTCATACTCTTTCAGCATCTTATGAAATCCCTGGTTTGTCGCCTCATCCACTATCTGCGGTCTTGCCGTGCCGTCCACATGCACTGCGGCCGGCGAGTTTTTTTTCATCCAGTCAGTGCAGTCAAAGCTCATTGTCATATGCTTGCCTGCGTCACCTGATCCCTCCAGTCCTTTGTAGCATTTCCCTGCCTTTTCCGCAAGTGTTGCTGGCGCGAAGGGCATGAATCCGTCCCTGCCAAGCTTTTTGTTCACCTTATCCACAAGCCTTTCATCACATGCACCAAATAATATTGATCGGTTCCCAAGTGCTCTTGGCCCGAATTCTGCTCTTCCTGTATGCCTGCCTATGATCTTCTGTTCAGAGATGAGTCTCGCGATCTTTTTTTCCACATTCTTCTCTCTTCCATACTCAAGCCCGCTTTTCTCAAGTTCCTCTTCTATCTCCTCTCCACTATATTCCCTTCCAAGATACAACCCATCCATCCTGCTCCCGCATGCGATCCCTAGGCTTCCTGCCGCAAGCCCCCCATCTCCCATATGGGGATATACTGAGACCTCCAGCCCTTTTTCCATTATCCTTTGGTTGAGCTTGACATTTGAGAACACCCCGCCGCTGAGGACTATTTTCTTCATCCCTGTTTTTCC
>JAIVYC010000131.1:0-3062 GCA_048635645.1 Sulfurovum sp.
GTGGAAGTGGCAAGGAAAAACCTGATCGAAGCGATAGAATTGTTTTTTGAAACTGCATCAGAAGCTGAGATAAAAGAACGATTTCACGATGAGGTCTTCATCACTCGACTGGAGGTTTAAACATTTTAAAATCTTCTATGATATATATTCTTTTATTTTTTTCAGGAAAAGAAGGTTTATCTTCTTTTATCTTTTCAGGAAGACGACATCCTCCTCTTTTATTCTCTCATTCTCTTTAGGGAAGACCGCACCCTTCCTGAAGAGAGCTCTCACTTCCCCATGCTTTTCTTCGATCTCTTTCAGCTCTCCTTTGATCCCTGAAAGGACCCGCATTTCTGGATACTCTCTTCCGACAAGATCAGATGAGCCAATCTTTAGGATGCCTTTTTCAAAAGAGTCAAGCAGAATGTCCGCTATCTTCTCCCCGACCCTCTCACCATAAGGATTCTCTGCCTGTCTCATTTTTTCCTCAAACCCAGGCTCATCAAGCAATCTCTTGATATATCCAAGAGCAAGCTCCATGTCAAGCCCGACAAGCAGGTTCCCTCCTGCCTTCACTGTCTCAGGCCTCTCAGTGTTTCTCCTGAGGGTCAGGCATGGAGTGCCAAGCATAAGAGCCTCTTCCTGCACCCCGCCTGAATCAGTGAGCACGAATCTCGCACCCTTGAGAAGAGAAAGGAACTCCAGGTAGCCAGCAGGCTCTTTCAGCTCAAGGTTCCTGCAGGACCTGAATTTATCCAGAAGCCCGAGCTCTTCGGCCTTTGCAATGAACCTTGGATGAGCAGGGAAGATGATCTTGATAGGGACCTTTTCCAGGATCAAGAGCAATCGCTCAAGCTTTTCCTTAGAGTCTGTGTTCTCAGGCCTGTGCACTGTCAAGAGACAAAACCCGGTCTCTTTGCATTCCGGAGCGAGCCCTATGTTCTCATTGCAGACATCAGAAATGGTGTTTCCCACAATGCGTATCTTTTTTCTTGGGATGCCTTCGAACACCAGATTAAGCGCTGCGGTCTCTGTCGGCGCGAGCAATATCTCTGAGCATGAGTCGATCAGGACCCTGTTTATCTCCTCAGGCATTCTCCTGTCAAAAGACCTCAGCCCTGCCTCGATATGCGCTACAGGGACCCCAAGTTTCACAGCCGCAAGCGCGCAGGCGAGCGCGCTATCTGTATCTCCCTGCACAGCAACGACATCAGGAGAATGCTTTTTGATGCTTTTCTCAAAACCAGCCAGACCAGCAGAGACCTGCATGCCATGAGAGCCAGAGCCGATCCCAAGATCTTCATCAGGCAAAGGAAGAGAAAGTTCTGATATAAAGAAGTCAGAGAGAGAAGCATCATAATGCTGGCCTGAATGCACAAGAATGATCTCAGCATGGCCCTTAAGCGCCTTGATGACAGGGGCCATCTTTATCAATTCCGGTCTTGTGCTTGCAGCCAAAAGGACTTTCATGAGGACCCTATTGGTGTAAACATTCAAAACGTTTGCCATATATAGGAAAAACATGGCTTGTCAGTATAAACATTCAAAGCATTCGCGATATATGGGAAAAAATGCAATAATATGCAAGAAACAGGCCAAAACGTTTAAAAACTCCACTTTCAACAAATACCTAGAGGTGTTTGGGTGCAATATCCTGTGTTATTGGTTAATTTCAAGACCTATAAGAACTCAACCTGGCCGATGTCCAGGCGACTTGCAGACTGTATCTTGGCGGCAAGAAAAAAGACAAACGCTAACATCATTGCCGCGCCGCAAAACCCTGACCTTTTCTCTCTTTCTCAAACAATACCAACATTCTCACAGCACATAGACCCTGTTTCTTTTGGATCAAATACCGGCTGGGTGCTTCCTGAGTCAGTGAAGGCATCAGGCGTGACAGGCACGCTAATAAACCACTCTGAGCACCAGATCCCCTTTGAGAAGATACAGGAGACACTGGATGCAGCCAGGCGAGCTGGTCTTGCAGCATGCATCTGCGCGCCGGACGTGGAAACAGCGAAAAAGATCGCCGGTCTGAACCCGGAAATGATAGCAGTGGAGCCGCCTGAGCTCATAGGCTCTGGCATCTCGGTCTCAAAGGCAAGACCAGAGGTGATATCTGAATCTGTGAAGGCAATAAAAGAGGTTTCACCCGGAACACACGTGCTTTGCGGCGCGGGTGTCTCAACCGGAGAGGACGTGCGGAAATCAATTGAACTGGGCGCAGAGGGCTGTCTTGTCGCATCGGCTGTAGTGAACTCTGATGATCCTGAGAAGATAATAGTCGATATGGCGGTTAATCTGGAGGCGGAAAAATGAGCGAGCGTGAGTACTTGACAATGGATGACTTTGATTTTTCAGGCAAGCATGTGCTTGCACGGGTGGACCTGAATTCCCCGATAGACCCGCTCACAGGTGAGTTCCTTGATGACAGGAGGCTGCAGAACCATGCAAAGACCCTGAAGGAACTGAGCCAGAAAGGCGCGAAGATCGTGGTGCTTGCCCATCAGGGAAGGCCTGGAGAAGAGTATGACTTCACGACCCTTAAGAAGCACGCGGAGTACCTTGAGGAATTTATGGGCATACCTGTGAGCTATACAGACGAGCTTTTCAGCCAGAGCGCGGTCGATGCGATAAAAGCCCTTAAGAACGGGCAAGTGCTTGTGCTTGAAAACCTGAGGTTCAACTCAGAGGAGCTCATAGAACGCCCGCCTGACGCCCAGACAAAGGCGCACCTGGTAAGAGGTCTTGCACCGCATGTGGACTATTACCTTAACGACGCGTTTGCAGCGGCCCACAGGTCACAGCCATCACTCGTCGGATTCACACCCCTTCTTCCCTCACTCGCTGGCAGGGTCATGGAGAAAGAGCTTAACATGCTTTCAAAGGTCATAAAAGACCCGAAAAGGCCAAGCATCTTCCTTCTAGGCGGCAGCAAAGCAGGAGACTCTTTGAAGGTCATTGAGAAGGCACTTTCGAACGGCTCCTCAGATAAGATACTCACCACAGGGCTGGTAGGGCTTATTTTCCTCCTGGCAAAGGGATATGACCTCGGACAACCCACCTATGAGTTCCTTGTC
>JAIVYC010000132.1:0-3038 GCA_048635645.1 Sulfurovum sp.
CTCTTTTAATATTTTCAATCCCCGGTCACATTCCTTCATGTTCCTTTTTCTAAAGATACTTGGGAAAATTCCAGGCGGAAGCCATAGCTGGTTTTTGCTTTTGGAGTGGTATTTGCTCAGCATATCTTTGATCTTCTTTGATGTTGAAACCACGCCATCTGCAGAGGCTATTACATGCTCTTCGAATTTGATCCTTGAAGGGAAGTTCAGCTGTTTGATTATGCGTTTCGGTGCGTTTTTGTAGTTCACTCTTTTCAGTCTTCCGAGCGAGTGCGGGGTCCATAAATGGGGGATTTTTGTTTTGTGTTCTTTCTCTATTTTTTCTTTGATCATGACTCCCAGGATTCCTCCGTCCCAGTAGTGAGAATTGATAAACTGGATTTCTTTCAAAGGCAAACCGATCCGCTTTGATATTTTGAAAAAATGCTCTCTTTCTTTTTCCAAATTTGATTTTTTAATTTTTTCTTTTGGGATGAACCTTTTTTCTCCATCCTCAAGATATATCAATCTGCAATAATCCCCTTTTTCCCCCCAAACCTTACTATAATAAACGATTCCCTTGTGAAGTCTTCCATTTAAAGGGTGCCTATACCCTCCCCTGTTGACTATTGTAACCTTATAACCAAGATCCACTAGCGTCTCAGAGAGGTCATTGACATAGAAGTTTTGTCCGCCGGTGTCTGTTGTAACTTCAATGATCCGTGAGTGACATCCATGGTTTGTGATTAACAATGCATGCTTTCTTTTGCTTTTCCTGAATCTTTTGTTTTTTTCCATCCTATTTTTAGTCTTTTCTTTAACCCCATTTAAATAAGTTACTGTTCTGTGTTTTCTGGATGGATTCTATTAATTGGGATTCTGTTATCTGAGCTGGTCTAAAGACTGGTTTCTTTTATTCTATTTGGTTTCTTTTATTCTACTGAAAAAAATCGAGGCTCTTTGAGCCACAGAACTCTCTTAAAATTTCATGCTAGATCTTATTTCACGCAATACTTCTTGAACCCGCAAATATCACATTTCCCTTTCCTGCAATAGTTCTTTCCTAACCTGAGAAGCCCTATTTCCACTCGCTTATACTTTCTCAAGTCCTCCAACACTTTCTCAGGCCTCTTTTCTCTTGTAAGCCCCAGATTCCTTGCCGCTAGGATCATATACTTATCAGGAAGCGTCTCAACCCTCCATTCCCCTTTCATTTCCCTCAGAAAGATATTGACTGTCACAGGACCGATCCCCTTGGCAAGCTTTTTCAGTTCCTCTTCCAGCTCCTTTTGCCCTTTGGTCCTCTCATACACCTGAACAAGACTCCCCCCATACCTCTTCTCCAGGTTCCCTGCCATCTCCAGGAGTTTATCAGCGCTCTTATAATCATACCTGGCATACCCGCCTTTGTCCAGTATCTTAACAAGCCCGTCCCAGCCAGTCTCAATTATCCGCCTAGGCGTCAAGATCCTCTTCTTCTCAAACTCCTTATAGGTCTTTATCGCGATCCCTTCAGATATCCTTGCTCCAAAGAGCATCGATGCCAAAAACCACTTGAATATCCCTCTATCCCTCTTCAGCTCAATACCAAGCTGCGCTGAGTATGGCTCTCCTGTTTCCTTCAGGAGTTTCTTGACATCCATAAAGGCCTATTTGGAGTAGAACTCCATGATCCAGCCGGTCGCAACTACCATCAACACTATCGGCAGCCATGGGATCCTGACCGTTATTACTCCCAGATCGCTCAGCAACCACAACACACTGAACACAAGGAGTATCACAGCGAATGTCGGGAATCGCCCTGCAAAGCAGATACCTCTGTCTCTCATTTTTCACCTCCTCTTTTCCTTTTTACAAGTTCCTTCTATTTAAGTCAATCCAACTCTATTAATACGCCTCACACAATACCTTACCCAATGAACGTCCTTTTCATCTGCAACCAGAACCAGCACAGGAGCAAGACCGCAGAGCTCCTTTTCAGGAACAGGTTCAGCACAAGATCAGCAGGCCTCTACAACAAGACACCGGTCACAAAGGAAGATCTCTCCTGGGCTAAGCTTGTTCTTGTCATGGAGCCTGCACAAAGAAGCGAGATCGCGAAAAGGTTCCCTGGCCTGTACTTGAAAAAGCGCATTCTTTCCCTGGATATCCCTGACCTCTATCAGTTCAACCAGCCAGAGCTCATCAAGCTCCTGGAGTCCAGGGTGGGCAAGCTCAAAGGGGTATGACCCTGTTAGCCATCAACCAGTCATTCTTTTATAGAAAGACCGATTAAAGAATTGCAATGAAACCCATTCTCCTATTACCGCTCGCATTGCTCTTGGTAGCAGGCTGCATTTCCGAAAGCACTACTTCAGATACCGAACTGCCAGACATCACTTCAGACACAGGCCGGGAAAAAGCCGTGGAATTGGCAGAGCAACACGTCCAGGGGATGGATGACTTCATCAATTACAATGGACATGACCTGAAGGTTGTCAATGTCCTGCAGGCCCGCTGTCCAGGTTGCTGGGTGATCGACCTGGAGTTCGCTCTGGACTCAGCAAAGGACCCGGCAAGGATAGACATAGCGACAGTGAAGCTGACCCTTGAGGCCTGGGAGGTTGTTGACGTTGTCTACAGCCAGGGCGGCAGACTGACCCTTGAAGAGGCCATAGAGATAGCTCAGAACAGCGTGTGCATTGAGCAGGGCCCTCTCACAGAGAACTCCATATACAATGCCGCAACAGCGACCTGGTGGATCGACCTTGACATTGACAAGCCTGGCTGCAACCCTGCGTGTGTCGTGGATGAGAGCTCACAGACTGCAGAGATCAACTGGAGATGCACTGGTCTTTTACCCTAGTTTTTCCCATGTCTTAGCCCCCGAGCACTAAGATAAGGATACCCAGCCCAAGGCAATACCACATGAATTTGCTGAAATGGTTCTCCCTGATTATCCTTAGCAAGAGTTTGAGCGAGAAAAACCCCGCAACTACAGATACCAAAGTGCCTATCCCAAGCGCGACCGGGTCTGCGATCGCCCCGATATTCCTTACTTCAACTAATGTCGCTCCCAG
>JAIVYC010000133.1:0-3020 GCA_048635645.1 Sulfurovum sp.
ATATGGATCATATTTGATCGCCAGAACATTTAACTCAGGCAGGCTCCCTGCCAGGGTCAAAGACGCCAGAAAAAGCGCAAAGGCCGCTGGCAGCAAAAGGAGCCTTGTTCCGCACCCTTTACTTTCGATGCTATATATCTTCATTATCCTTCCTCCTTTTTGAACTACTTATGATTTTCATTATCTTCCCTCCTTTCCAAAGTATCTCTCGCTGAGCACTAGTAGAGCAGGCACCGCAGTGACCGCTGCTATCATGCTTGAGGCCACGCCATAGGCCATCACAACCCCAAGATCCCCCAGGAATGTGAGGGTTCCCATACCCATGGCCTTGAACCCTATAAGGGCAGCAATAGTTGCAGTCCCCATTGGGATAGAGACGTTCTCGATCGTCTGCTCTACCGCTTTTTCAGCCGTGCCATGCTTTAGTTCATGTCTGAATCTTGTTGTGACCTGGATGCCGAAGTCGATCCCGATACCCATGATCATTGAGGTCACACCAGCCATCTGTGAGTTAAGTGCCATGCCCAGAGAACCCATTATCCCAAAGGCCCACATGGTCCCGAAGACAATAGTGGTAAGCGGGATAAGACCATATCTTATGGATGAGAATAGCAGGATAACTATAATGAGGATACCAGCAAGAGATATCATGCTTGTCTTCTGCATGTCAGGCCCGATAAGTTTCTCCATCTGCACGATCTGCACAGCCTCTCCAGAGACGCTGACAGAGAGTCCAGGCGGCCTTGGCACCTCACTAATAAGCTGGGAAAGCTCCTGCTCAAGCTCTGCCTCGTCAAAATCATTTGAGAGCTCCAGCCTCACAAGGCTCATACTATAGTCTTTGCTTATGTAGCGTGAGAGCGCATCGGAATGCTTTTTGATATCCTCGATCGAATTAGGGATGTGGCCGTTCTCCATCACAATATCTGCAGCGCTTGACGCGCCTTCCACGCTATGCATAAGGGATGCTCGCCTAGCGAGAAGGTCAGCGTATCTTATTGCTTCAGGGCTTCTCATATCACGGACCTCATTTGAGCCTGGCACATTTGGAGATGTTTCGATGACCAGCAGTACGCTGCTCAGCCCGCCGAATTCATCCGCCACAGTAAACATTACCTCTATTATATCTGTTTCTTCAGGAAGTATCTTTTCATAGCTCGTAGCTTCCTGCTGTATGTTCGAGCTCTGGTGTATCGAACAGACCGTCAAAAGGGCTACTATAAGCAGGACAAGGAAAGGATGGTGCGCCACAGCGCGTCCATACAGCTTCAATAGCTTCATTTTTTCCATACTCCTGCCCATTTTTCAGAGAGCACTATAAGAGAGGGATTGACAAAAAGCGCAGCAGACAGACAGAAGAATATCCCAAGCGCAAGGGTAAGCCCGAGTTTTTGCAGCATAGGCATGGTCGCGAAGACAAGAGCAGCGAATCCGACCATGGTCGTGGTTCCAGAACCTGATATGGCTGTGCCAATGCCTATCACCGCGTTTTTCAACGCGATCTCACTGCTGTGTTTTTCTTTTTCTTCATAATACCTGCTTACAAGAAACACGCCATACTCAACACCAAGCCCGAGAAGTATGGCACCTACAGCAACGGTTGCTATTGAAAGGGGTATGCCGAACCATCCCATGATACCAAGGGTCCAGACGAGCCCGAGGGAAAGCGGGATGAATATCAGGGCAGCTTTCCTGATAGAGGACTGAAGAAGGATAAGCAGCAGGAATATGGCCATACCTGCAATGAACATGGTTTTTGTCGCATCTTCCCAAAGCAGCCCGAATATCAAATTTCTTATTGGGGGTTCTCCAGTGACAGTGACCTTGATGCCTGTCGGCTTTTCAACCGAGACGATGTTCTCCTCTATCGTCTGGATAAGATTCACCACTTTCTGCTCTTCAGTTCCAATAGTGCTTGAGACATAGACAAGTGTTGTACTAAAGTCCCTGTTGAAATATCCTTTAGCAGGAGGGATATTCTCGATGAGAAGTTTTGAGCCTTCAAGGCTTTCCGGAATTTCTCCTATAAAGCTTGCTGCGGAGGTTACCCGGTCGATCGAGCTTTCTTCCATAAGCATGCTCTCGAGATTTTTCAGGAACTCCAGGATCTTTGGATCTCTTATATCCTTTGGAGCTGACCTTATGTCGCTGACAGGGTCGAGTTCAATGACGATAAGCACAAGGTCAGATCCCCCGAATTTGTCAGATATCTTTTCCTGTAATTTGAAGATCGGGAGGTCCTGGGGCATCTCTTTTTTTATGTCTGTCTCCATATAGATATTTGGAAGCCCGAGGCCAAGAAGTCCTGTGATAAGGAAGGCTAGTACCAGCACGCTCTGATACCGCTTTAGGTGAATGTTTGAAAGAGTAAGAAGGGCTTTCTCAAGTATCCGCATACCATCGGTTAGTAGTTTCAATTATTTAAATATTTCATTTTTTGGAATACTTCAGATCTGCGGGCAATCTAGAATTTTTTGCTGCGTTCCTGCGCTATGATCCTCTGCAGCTTGTCTGTTCTGTTCTTCAGGGCGTTGTTCTGCCTGCTAAGCTCCTCAACCCTTCTGACAAGTTCTTTCATGTCAAAATCGCTTGACCTTATCTTTTCGCTTATCTGGATGAACTTCTCAAGTTCTGATCTTGTTCTCAAGACGTCCCTTCCAAGGCTCTCTACCCTTTCAAGGATGCTTCCAAATTCCCTTGAGTTTTCCTCGAACTTTGATATCCTTGCATCAAGCTCCTTGGACATACCATCAACCGCTTTCGTGAGGAGCCCCTCAGAAAGCCTCTTGCGTTCGTTAATGAATCTCTCTATCTCTGAGGAAAGACGAGTGGTCTCTGAGAACACGGTCGAAGACGCGATCGATGTGGACTCATGAAGCTTGTTTATCAGCCTGTCCTGTTCCGCGATCCTTCCCTCAAGGCGTTCATACCTGCTGTCAAGCACCTCTATCTTTGCCGAGAAGTTCGCAAGGGTCGTTTCAAGCGACTTTACCGCACCTGCGATCCTGTAAAAAGCTTCA
>JAIVYC010000134.1:0-3020 GCA_048635645.1 Sulfurovum sp.
GATCGTTGATGAGGCGTATCCCCCTATTCCGTTGGCTATGAGCCACTCTTTTTCCATCGCCTGTCTTGGGTCGGCTAATGTTCTCTTGTTGATTTTTATCCGCATTTTCGCAAGTCTATAAATAGTTTCTTTATATTAAAAGAGTAACATGCAGAATTATGATCTTATCATTCTTGGCGCTGGAGCCGCAGGTCTTATGGCAGGGCTTTATGGCGCGCGTGCAGGGCTTAGCACAGCGATCCTGGAGCATCAGCTCGCCGGCGGCCAGGTGAATCTTACTGATGTGATAGATAATCTGCCAAGCAATCCTTCAATGACAGGTCTTGAGCTTTCAGGGCTCTTGAGGAAGAGGGCTGAGTCTTTTGGGGCAAGCATCCTGCAGGATAAGGCCACTTCGATTGATCCGGCTTCTCTTGTCGTTTCAGGCGAATCAGAGGCCTATCAGGCAAAAGCGATCATCTTTGCCACTGGCGCTGAGCACAGGAGGCTCGGCATCCCCGGGGAGGAGCGATTCTCAGGCAAAGGCGTGAGCTATTGCTCTATATGCGACGGGGCTTTCTTCAAGGGCAAGAGGGTCCTTGTAATTGGCGGGGGCAACTCGGCCCTTACTTCCGCTATCTACCTCTCAAAGATATCTGATGATGTGACCGTGGTGCATAGGAGGGATGAGCTTCGCGCTGAGAAGTTCGTTCAGGACAGCACAAAGAAAGCTGGCGTGAAGTTTCTCTGGAATCTTCTTCCTCAGGAGTTCAAGGGTGAAAGAAATCTCGAGTCGGTCCTCTTCAAGGACAAACTGACAGGAGAGCTGAAAGAGGAGCCTGCTGATGGTGTCTTCATTTATGTCGGCATTTCCCCTAATACAGGACTCGCAACAGCTGCAGGCATCGAACTGGATGACTCTGGATATATTAGGGTGAACCGGGACCAGGCGACCTCTAAAAGAGGCATCTATGCCGCTGGTGATGTCTGTGGTGGTGTTAACCAGATCGTGACCGCCTGGGGGAGCGGTGCAACTGCTGCGATGAAGGCTTTTGAGTTCATAACATCTGGAAGATGATTTCTTGCGAGGCATTAAATATAAAAACAGGCTTGTCAAATAAATCCTCTCATGGCCGCGATGGGGTAGCTTGGTATCCTGCGGGATTGTGGTTCCTGCGACCCGGATTCAAATTCCGGTCGCGGCCCTTTTTGTTTTTTGATGAATATGAAGACGGTCCCTATAAGCGAGATAATTGCTAAAGCAAGACATTTGACCAGTGAAAAGAAGAGATGGCATTTCCATGTTCTTGGAACGGACTGTGTTTTCAACGAGTGCAAGGGCAGATTTAGGATAGTATTTGAGGATGAGCGGTCAAAAGAGGCCCTCGCCTCTGTTTTCGAGCAAAAGCCTCTTGAGCAGGCAAAGGCTCTTGCTGATCTTCTGTATGGGAAGGGTTTTCTACACAAAGAGGGCACAGAAGACAAGCAGAACCCTGATTTTAATATGATTCTTTCAAGGGCAAAAGAATTGACCGAAAAAGGCTTGGAATGGCATCATCACCATCTGCCGCCTAATTGTATTTTTAGCACTGATAAAGGAAGGCACTCTCTTGTGCTTGAGGATCCTGTCACAAAGAAGACACTGAAAGCTGTTTATGATCACGATCCAATAGAGGATCTTGCAAAGATAGAAAGATTGTTTTTCAGGGAATTGGACACTGCTCGCTCTTAACCGAATTTCGCAAGATATGTGTCGTCGCTTTTCTTTTCGGCTCCGATCACTCTTGCAAGTCCGATATATTCTTCCAGTTCCTTTATGTGCTTTCGTCCTGCAAGGCTTGCACGGCTGATGCCTGCTCTGGCTCCGCTCGTGTCTATGATACCGCCTTTTGTTTTTTTCATTTCTTTGGCGCTCATTGATTCCATGGCATAGACATTCACGAGGAATGCTGGAAGGAAATCAAGCGGGTAGAAGGATTCCGGGCTGTGCAGTTTGGTTCTCCTTTTAAGTTCTGTTATCCTTGGCAAACTGTCCCTCCATTTCCTTAATTCTCTGTATTCGCTTTCAAACCCTTCTTTTCCGAACTTTTTTATTATCTCGTCAAGTTCATTAAGGACTTCCTTCATCTTCTTCTCTGTGAGCCCCATGAGGTTGGCTTGCACCAGTTCAAATGCGGCATGCCTAAGATTAAATTCATAGGCCAGATCGCCTATCTTGCGTTTGTATTCAGGGTCATCGCTCGAACCTGCCTGTTCTATTATTCTCTCCATGATTTTTCCAGGTGTGTCAGAGAACTGTCTCTGTAGTTTATCCTGGGTTATCTTTACTCTTTGGATGTTTTTCGTTACCAGGCAATCGATCCTTTTATTTTTCTCTATGATCGAGCAAAAGACATTCCGCAGGAACATCCACCCATATGGATGGTCTGCTCTCATTAGCTCTTGAAGGCGTTTGCATCTTTCTTTCTGTTTTTTGTCTGTGGGTATGAAATAGATCAGTAGGGCATGCTCATGTGGGCAATCCTTATTTCTTTCTGGCTGGCTGGCATGTGCCTCCTTCAAGCATTTGATAGTTAAGTAGGGGTACCATCTTGCCTCTTTGAGTGCTGCATTTATCTCTTTCCTTCTTTTTTTGAAGTACTTATTTGTGACATATGCAAATATCCGGTTCCAGTATTCCTCTGTCCTTGAAAACTCATTCGCAAGAAGCTCCAGTTGGCGTTTCGTCTCTGCGATCATAATGTCGGCTTTTTTAGCTCTGAACTGATGCTTTAGCCTTGCGGAAGGAACCCCGTATTTTTCTTCAAATCTGCTGGATTCTGTTCTTCCTAGTTCCTTTGAGAACTCTCTGACCGCTTTTGATGGTATCTTTTGTTGGAGTGCGAACCTGACGGCTGAATTGACAAATCCCCTTACTATTGGGTCCTTTACTCCTGATGCATCGAACTTTGGGGTCACTCCTATCTGCATGAAAAGAAGTTAGTCTCAAAGTATAAAAGAATTTACTCTTCACGTTTTTTGATGCTGAATATTTTTTTCTC
>JAIVYC010000135.1:0-2886 GCA_048635645.1 Sulfurovum sp.
CACAAAGGATATATTGGTGCTCTCAGACAATGTCTCAGTAGAAAGCACCAATATATCCTTTGTGGCCGAGTCAAGTATCCTATACTCATCCTTTGAAATATCGAGATTAAGCAAAATCTTGCCACCTTTCATATCGACAGATAATATCTTTGCCATAGGTTTAGCTATAGTTCAGAAATATTTAAACTTACCCCTCCCAACGTAAACTCCTTGTTGCATCAAAAGTGTTTTCTCTCAAAATCCGATCAGGTCCTACGAGCAACAACATCCCGGACAGCATCCACCAATCGCTCATTCTCTTCCCGGGTGCCTATGGTTATTCGGACATAGCTTCCATTGTAACCCCTGAGCTCACCGAAAGGCAGGACAGAGAGTCCCTTGTCAAGCAATTGCCTGGCAAACTCATGGGCATCCAAAGGAGAGACATCGACCCAAAGAAAATTCGTGCAGGAAGGATAGACAGTAAAAAATCTTCGAAGGCTCTCAGCCAAAGGCTCTCTCATGGAAAGGATCCGCTCAACCGTCATTTCCAGATGATCCAGGTCAGATAGAGCAGCAAGTGCAGACTTCTGAGCCAAGGAATTGACATTGAAAGGATTTTTGACTTTCAATATTTTTTCTGCCAAATCCCTGCAGGCAACACCATAACCGACCCTAAGACCGGCCAAGCCATAGGCCTTTGAAAAGGTCCTCAGAACGACCAGGTTCTCATACTTTTTCACCAGATCTATGACCGATTCTCTGGAAAACTCGGCATAGGCCTCATCCACCACAACACAGGCAGGCTCCTTTAACACCCTCAAGATATCCCCTCTTGAGATAGAGCTGCCTGTCGGATTATTCGGATTGCACAAAAAGATCACCTTCGCATTCCCGGCATGGGATAAGAAGGCATCAGGATTGAAGGAAAAATCCATCTCCAGAGGAACTTCCTGGATCGCTGCTCCCTGCTTTTCTGCAAGCACTTTATACTGGGAAAAAGTTGGAAAAGACATCAAGACCTTGTCCTTTGGAGCTAAAAGTGCCTGCAAGAGAATATCTATCACTTCATTACTTCCGGCCCCAAAGATGTAATTGTCAGGACCCAAGCCATGCAAGCGGGCCAGGGATTGGCCGAGCTCAAAGGAAATGATTTCAGGGTACCTGTGAACACTTGAGGCATAAGAGCCTATGGCCTTGATCACCATAGGGCCTGGGCCAAAAGGAGTTTCATTGCTGGAAAGATCTATTATGCGTCTCTTTTTGCCAACCGTCATTTTTATATATTTATTCAAAACCAATTTAACAAAATGGCAATAGGGATTAAAAACATCAGGAGCAGAGTGACACAAAAGCCTATAGGACAATTATACGAGAAAAGGTTGCTCAGAGAGCTAAAAGGAGTAGTCTGCAACCCTCCGCATAATTTATTGGCCGATTTTAAGATCGAATAATCGGTCAAGCCTAAATGCATTGGTGATGTCGCTAGATGGCAGAAGCTATAGTTATAAGGACATTGCCTTTTGCATGAATTCCTAGGGACACCTCCATTGGATCGTGATGGGCGCAAACAAAAATCCAAAATCCCGGCTTGCCAGCCTTTTTTTGTTTACTTACCGGCCAATCCTAATATAGAAGTTTAAGCTGACTGGATCCTCATTTGCACCCGATAAAGGAATGTTCCAGGTTGTTATAATATTTTCCCTTTTAGTTTAAACTTGTTGGGGATTTTAATATGATTTAGACGAATTCTTTAAATAGAAGACTTGTTTCTAACAACATATGAGGCCCTTGGGTGAACAGAGTTAAAAATGGCAAAAGTTTGCCCGGATGAAACAAAGGTTGAAAAAATGAAAAAAAAAGTGCGAACAGACATCCCGGAATTCGACCAGTTGATAGAAGGGGGATTCCTGCCAAACCAGAATATATTGCTTTCAGGAGTTCCTGGAAGCGGAAAGAGCATCTTTGGAGCGCAATTCATCTATAATGGAGCAAAAAACCAGGATGAGGCCGGAGTCTATGTGTCCACACAAGAGACACGGGAAAAATTCTATGCGAACATGCTGAAGTTTGGCATGGATTTCGAGGAACTGGAAAAAAAGGGAAAAATCATATTCATTGAGCAGCAGCTGACGACATCCGAGATGTATGACGTTGAAAAGGTAGTAGCGGCCATCGAGAAACTCAAGGCAAAAAGAGTGGTTTACGACTCGATAAACATATTCGATGCAAAATACCCGAAAAAAAACGAACAAATCACACAGATCTCAGAATACATGCGCGCACTGTCCAGCACAGGATCTGTTGTCCTATGGACCACAGAAAACAAATACGAAGAAGAAGTTGAATTCGACCCCATAGCATTCCTCAGTGACGGGATAATATCCTTTAGATATCAGATAGACGAAACAGAAAACTCAAGGCATATCTCGGTTATAAAACTCAGAGGAATCAAACACGACCGCAAGATGCATCCCATGAAAATCACAAAGAAAGGAATCTTCGTCTCAAGAGAAGAAGAAATCTAGATCAAACGATGGCCACTAAAAAGGCCTTAAGTCCCTTCTCAGCCTCTGCAAAGACTGAAGGGGTCCGGCCCTGTCCACGAACCTATTATACACCAAATCCAACTCGCTGCCTGAAAGGCGCGCCCTTGCATCAGCCTCAATGATGACAGAAGGCATGCCATAAACCTGATTTGAAACACATAAAGGAAGGAGAGTTGCTGCGATCTTTTCTGCGTTCTCTGAGCCGATGAAATCTATCCTTAAAGGACGGTCAAGACCAGCAGTCCTCATATAGAAGGAGTGGACCAAGCCACCCCATTCATCCAGATCCCTGAGGACCGGATGGGAGGAGGGGTTCTCTGAAAAGGAGAAGGCAGCGGTGCGCTCACCAGGATCAAGG
>JAIVYC010000136.1:0-2846 GCA_048635645.1 Sulfurovum sp.
ACTTACCCCGAAGAGGTTACATTCAATAGCCCAAGGTAAGAGCAACGCCACCCTGGGAAGATGTATTGATTATATACCTTTCCTTAACCAGCAACATCAGTTTGTTGGTGGCCGCAATGCGGCAACCCTGGCAGCAACCTCTTTTTCCTTGCTTTTTTCCGGCTCTTTCTTTTTACTTTTTTCTGAAGCTTTTTCTTTACTCTTTTCCGGCTCTTTTCCCTTTCCTTTTTGTTCTTTATCCTCTTTTGGTTTCTTGCTCTCGCATGTGTGGAGAATGCACATCCTATACGGCCGTTTGCCCTCTCTCTTCACATATATCATTGGATGAGCGCATGTCTTGCATTTGGTCTTCAGTGCGGTTATCTCCCCCTCTTGAGGCAGAGGGAAACTCGTCGTGCACTTAGGGTAATTGCCGCACCCGGCAAATCTTTTTCCGGTAGCTCTTGACGTGATCACCTTCATGATCCCTCCGCAGCCCGGACATTCCCCTAATACCTTTGCATTCCTTCTGGTGTTTATGAAAGCCTCCATAAGGATGCTTCCAATAGCTTTTTCATGCCGGGTGAATTTTGAGAGCACCTTGGAAAGCTCATCCCTTGCCTCAGAGAGCACTTTCTCCTCTTTCAGCTTTCCCTTTTGTATCTGCTCAACTTCATTCTCGAACCGCTTTGTAAGCTTTGTAGCGACAACATCTTTGCAGTACTTCTCAAGCGCGATGTCGACAGCGAGACCAAGCTCTGTCACTTGGATGCTCTTTCCTGTGATATAGCTCCTGCTGGCAAGAGTTCCGAGGATGCCGGCGCGCGTCGCCTTTGTCCCTATCCCTTCAGTCTCCATCTTTTTTATGATGCCAGCTCCGCTATATCTTGAAGGCGGCTGGGTCTCCTTGTCAAGAAGAGAAACTGAATCTATCTCGACCTGTTCACCTATGCTGAACTCAGGCAGCTCCTCCTCCTTGAGCCCGACATAAGGCTTGTAATAGACATGCCAGTTCTCCTCTTTTGTCTTTGAGCCCTCCAGTTTGAATTGTTCCCCTCCGACATCAAGGTTAACCGTCATCTTTTCCCTTATAGCAGGGGATGAGAAAGTGGCAAAGAACTGCTTTATGATCAGGTCATATATCTTTGCCTGCTGGTCATTGAGCCTGGCTGGCTTTTCACCGGTAGGGTAAATGGCAGGATGCGCAGGGTCATCTTTTTTGCCATTGTTCGGGACGAGCTCTTTGCATTCCTTGAGAAGCTTTCCTCCGAGCAGGTCATATTTCCTGGCGACCTTCCTGACACCCTCTATTATCTTTTTAAAT
Organism: Sulfurovum sp.; assembly: GCA_048635645.1. GTDB lineage: Archaea > Undinarchaeota > CAZHTU01 > CAZHTU01 > JAIVYC01 > JAIVYC01. The sequence continues at coordinate 1,304 of JAIVYC010000136.1, forward strand.
CCTATCTTCTCAGGCAATTTCTGCGATGAGGTCCGCGGATATGAGATATACCCCTTTTCATACAGTTTCTGCGCTATCTGCTGGGTCTGCTTAGGTTCATACCCAAAGCACCTGTTCGATTCTGTAAGAAGTTTCGTGAGATCGAACGGGTTAGGCGGCGACTGCTTATAGTTCCTTTTTTTCAGGTCAACTATCTTGCCTGTCTTTCCCTTTAGAGCGGACCTATATGCCTTGGCGGCTTTTTTCTTGTCAGTGAAGTTGCCCTGCTCGTGCATTGCCTTGAATTTTTTACCATCCTTCTCGATCTCAAGTTCTATCTGCCAGAATGGCTCAGGAATGAATGCCTTGATCTCTTTCTCTCGCTCGGAAAGAATGGCAAGGGTCGGGCCCTGCACCCTTCCTGTAGAAAGGATCCTGAAACCGCCAGTTGCCTTGTTCAGGGATATTGAGAGCGCACGCGTTATGTTTATGCCCCAGTACCAGTCAAGAATATGCCTTGTCTCTCCTGCCTTCCCGAGGTTGAGGTCCGGCTTTCCGGCACTTTCATACGCCTCTATCAAGGAATCCTTTGTTATCGCAGAAAAATGCATCCGCTTCGCCTTTTTGAGCGCGCCGCTATTGCAGGCGAATTTCAATATATTCTGCCCTATCAGTTCCCCTTCAGTATCATAGTCAGTACAAATATAATAGTCATCAGCGTCCTTTGCAAGCTCAATTATCGCCTCAAGATATTTCCGTGAGAATTCAGCTGATTTGTTCGCATCAGCCGCAGGGATCCACTCGATATCAAACACAGGATACTTCCAGCCCTTTGTCTTTTGCTTGAGTGCATACAAGTGACCCACTGCAGACACGGCCATATGCCTTTTTTTGTTCCTTGTAAAATCATAGAACTTTACACCATTCTCCTCGAACTTCTGCGGCTTGTCATCTGCAAGAGACTCCGCGATCTTTTTGGCCACAGATGGTTTTTCAGCAACAAGCAAAGTGTACATTATCTGCACATCTCGTTTATTTTTCTGTAGAAGTGTCTTTTCAAGCGTATAAATCTTGTGTGGGAAGATGCCTTTTCAATGTCTATTATCTCATTTTTCCTGAGCCTTCTCACTAACCTGCCGTCAATGGCAACGGCCCCGGACCCTTTTAGGACCTCTATCCTGATCTTTGCAGAGCCGGGCACGACAAGCGCCTTTGCCCCGTTAGTATATGGACATATCGGCACTATGCTCAGTACCTTGCATGAAGGATCAACAACAGACCCGCCGGCAGACATTGCGTAAGCGGTCGAGCCGGTCGGTGTTGAGACAATGACCCCATCCGCACTGAATGGCCCATACATGTTCCGATCTATCTCAATGGAGAGTTCCATTATCCCAGCAGCTCGCGCGCTTGCAACCACGAGCTCATTCAAGGCCTCGCCAAGCTTTTTCCCGCTGCAATGAGCCGCGATCTTTGCACGGGATTCAACAGAATATTTCCCTGAAACGACAGCATCAAGACCCTTGCAAAGGTCTGATTCCCCTATCTCTGTCAGGAAGCCGAC
>JAIVYC010000137.1:0-2937 GCA_048635645.1 Sulfurovum sp.
GCAAACACCGCGGCAGCGATGCATGTTGAAAGGGAAGGAGACTTCCTGCCAAAGGCAAGAGAAGTGAGAAGAAGAGCGAGGAAAGGATGAGGAAGTACCTGTTCATACCAAGCAGCTACTCAAAGGATGTGAGAGACGAGAGGCTCAGGGTATTCAAGATAGGTATCTTAGGGAGGACTGCTGCGATATTCAGGATAGACAAGATCATAGTATATGATGACAAGGATGCGAAGATAGAGGGCAGGAAAGAGGCAGCATACATGAAAGACGTGCTTGAGTACATGGAATGCCCTCAATATTTAAGGAAACATCTGTACCCCAAAAGAAAAGAGTTCAAATACATCGGAGCGCTGCCGCCACTCAGGACAAAAGGACACCCAAAAGAGGATGAATACCAGCCGATAAGGGAAGGTGTCCACATCGGAGGGAATGAGGTATATTGCGGGCTTGAAAAGACCATCAAAGTCAGGGGAAAACTGAAAAAAAACCAGCGGGTGATCATAGACGCAAGAACAGAGGAACTGGTAGATAAGAGGTCCCTTGGATACTGGAGCTTTGAGGTAGAGACCTATGGGTCGTTCAAGGACGCGCTTGTCTCGAACATCCCGGACCTGCTGATAGGGACATCAAGGCTTGGGCTTGACATAAGAAGCGTGCAAAAGAAACTGAAAAAAAGCATCAAGGAAGCAGAAAAGATGGGGATCGTCTTTGGGTCTCCGTTCTACAGAGGGCTTGAAGAGATAATGGGAGCAGAAGGAATGGAGCTCTCGGAATTCGATCACTATATCAACTTCATACCAGACCAGGGAAGCAGGGTGGTCAAGGTGGAAGAAGCCATCACAGCAACACTCTCTATATTGAACCTGCTTGAAGAATAGGTGCTTAGGGACCTGAACGAATGATAGGGGATCTGCCTGAAAGGTCAGGATCTCCTGAAAAGACTTAAGAGACGCTCTTTCGCGGTATCAACAAAAGAGGGTGAGTAAGAGTCATCGACCAGCTGTGAAGCAAGCCTTGTGTAGGCAACAGAAGCAGGCGAATGGGGGTTCTTCAGCACCACTGGGATGCCGCTGTTCGAGGTCGAAAGCACAAGATCATCCTCAGGTATCGTTCCTATGATAGGGGTGTCAAGGATGTTCTTGATCTCATTCTCCTTATATTCATATTTGCGCGACTTTACCCTTGTAAGGGTCAGGCCAAGAACATTGACATCCAACATCTTGGCGATATTAAGACTCCTTGAAGCGTTCACAAGAGAAGAAACATGAGGAGTTGAGACAAGAAGCACATCATCGCAGATTTTGATAGAACCCAGGGACTCATCAGTAAGACCTGGTGCAGAATCAAGAAGCACAAAATCAGTGAAATCAAGGGTCTTTTTTATCTCCCTCTTGAGCCTTGAAGAGTCGATCTTGACATCCCCAAAACTCAGGGAAGCAGGGACGATCCTGATGCCGGAAGGGTGTATGTATATGGCCTCGCTGAGCATTGACTGGCCTGAAAGCACATGATTAAGCGTGACCGGAGTGTTATAGAGCCCGAGAGAAAGAGCAAGATTCGAAGCAGAGAAATTGAAGTCAAGTATCACGACCTCTTTATTGAACTTTGAGACAAGAGCAGCTCCAAGATTTGCCACGGTAGTGGTCTTTCCGACCCCACCCTTGGCTGAGACTACGTCTAAAATTTTAGTCATTTCTTTTAAGAAGAGTATATAGTTCTTAAAGTTTACTATTCAAAAAGAAAAAAGGAGAGACAAACTAGGGAAAGATGAGAGACAGACTGGAAAAAAGCGGGTACAGATTCGTAGGGAAAAGCAGGGAAGCCGCGGTGAAAGTATGCGAATGGACCAAAAAGAGCATCAGGGGAGAGGGATTCTGCTATAAACAGAAATTCTATGGGATAGAATCGCATAGATGCCTGCAGATGACCCCTGGTTTCAGGCACTGCACAATGAAGTGCGTGTATTGCTGGAGAGATACCAACATAACGATACCAGAATGGACCGGGGCAATAGACGAGCCAGGGGAGATCATAGACGGATGCATAAGAGAGCAGAAGAAACTGCTTGAAGGATTCTGGGGGCTTGAAAAAGCCGATAAGAGGAAGATCAAAGAGGCGCAGGAGCCGAAACATGCGGCGATAAGTCTGGCAGGGGAACCCACACTATACCCGAAGATAGGAGAGATGATCCAGGAGTATGAGAGGAGAGGGATGACCACCTTCCTTGTCACTAACGGGACAAAACCTGAGAGGCTCAAAGAGCTTGAGAAGGAGCCGACGCAGCTGTATGTTAGTGTTGATACTGCGGATAAAGGAGTGTTCGAGAGACTGAACCAGCCTGTGATGAAAGAGGCATGGGAAAAGGTCAACGAGACACTGGAACTGCTGCCAACGCTTTCATGCAGGAAGGTACTGCGGTTGACAGTGGTGAAAGGGCTCAATGATAATGGATGGAAGGAATATGCCAGGATGGCGCTGAAAGCAGAGCCAGACCATGTTGAGGTAAAAAGTTATATGTGCATAGGATTCTCAAGGGACAGAGGGCTCAGGTTAGAGAATATGCCAAAACATGAGGAGATATTAGAGCATGCAGGGAAACTGGCCGATGAGATGGGATATCGGCTGGCGGATGAGAAAGCAGCCTCAAGGGTCGCCCTATTGTCGAAAAAGTAGGTCAGCGAAGATAAGACTCATCATCTCCCGGAGAGGGATAAGAGGGTGTTCACCACATCATTCCTGCTCAAGGATTAGGCGTAAGGGGATATATAAGTGGTGATTCATTCGTGGATAAACGGGTGAGCTGGGTAATTGGTGTTTGTGGTGGCGCGAATTCTTTTCAATATAGAAAATAAGTCATTGCCAACAGATTTAAACCAGACACCGCATTAAAGCTTGCCATGAGCATCATGCGCAAAAGCCTGGAACTCTCGATCGCGG
>JAIVYC010000138.1:0-2936 GCA_048635645.1 Sulfurovum sp.
AAATTCGAACGGTGAATACCGGGTATATCTCACTGCCCCTTCAACTGTTGGTGATTACAGGATAAAGATAAACGCATCTTCCACCACTGAGTCTGTCTCAGCCTACCTCTCCCTTAAGGTCGCTGCAGCCACAGAATACCGCATAGACCTGGACAAAGCAGCATACGCGCCAGGAGGAAATGTCACAGCAAAGGTAACAGTAAAGGATTCCTCAGGAGCGGTCGTGCCAGATTTCCCAGTGAATGCAACCCTCTTATATCCAAATGGTACAATATACTCGCAATTAGGCACCCTAAACACAAGCTCAAATGGGCTGGCAAAGTTCTCTTTCACAGCCCCGCAAACAATAGACAATTACCTTTTCATGGCAAACTCACTTGTAGGCCAGACCGTGAGGGTGATCCAGTTCACTCTTTCAACATACATCACAGACACTGATGACAAATATCAATGGATGTTCAGTCCCTCTGAGAATGTAACGATACACGCTAAAGTAAAGGACCCAAGCGGGAACTACTATCCAGCAACCATCTCGGCCCTGATCACAACCCCTTCAGGCACGGCAACCACCCTCTCGAACTTCACAACCCTTTCCACAGGAAAGTACAAGGAAATACACCAGATAGGAGTTGAGGAAGGAACATACAGTGTAAAGACAACAGCAAGCTCAGGCAACGCATCTGTTAGTTCCTACACCTACTTTTACGTAAGCAACCTCTATCTAAGCATAGAGAGCATTGACTCAACATATCTCCCTAACTCAAGCTATACTGTCACGCTCACAGTAAAGGACTCATCAGGAAACCTGAAGAACGGCTCAACCGTGACCGCGACCATCACAGACCCACTTGGTGTGATCGTCTCCTCATACAACGCCACAGAAGACACCACCACCAAAAGATACAAGATATCCGCAACCACCCCGCAAGATATGGGGGGATATAAGTTCACAGCAACCGCAACCATAGATGGGAAGACAGCGACAAGATCATGGTGGTTCACCATCCAGGACCTTGAGATAAAGGTCCTGACAGACAAGAAAACATATTCACCAGGGGCTCTAATGTCAGTGAGCGTGGAGACAAATCCGGTGACCACGATAACAGACCTGATGTATGAAATATGGGACTCAAGCGGCGTAGTGGGCACACCAGTGACGAATCTCACAGCTGGAACTGATATCAATGGAACAGCAACTTTGACCATTAACGCGCCAAAAGACAGCGGCTATTACTCCCTTTTCGTCGGCGTGAACAAGAAAGCATACAAGACCACCGGATTTGAGGTCAGGAAATACAATCTTTTCACGAGCACACGGAATGGCACGACAAGCGATTCCGCCTACAGATACCACTTTGACAATTCAACCCCCTTATTCCTGCATGTGAGCTTCCAGACACCAGAAGGCGGTTTCATAAACCTTACCAACACCATCTCAAATTTCTCATACAAACTCCAAAGCCTCCATTCATACACACTTGACAAAGACTATACCGCTGGATTGTCCTTTAATTCCTCCTATGAAACGACAAGCGCCACAGTCGCAGTTCTTTCCCTGAACACAAGCACGCTTGAGGATGGTGGATACACCCTTGAATTGGGGATCACAGACTCTGTCGGCGCCAAAGAGAAGACATACACTTGGTTCAAGTTCGGAGGCTTTTATGCACGCGCTTCTACAGATAAGTGGCAGTACACATCCTCAGAACAAGTGAACATAACAGTGACCACAGAGAACATGGATGGCATGCCGCTTTCCAATGTGTCTGTAAGATTAAAATCCTCAAAACAGGCGAACACCTGGCCATATGTGGATGATTCCCTTTTCAGCGACTCTGTCACCAATGCGACAACAGATGAGAATGGCACGGCAATCCTTTCCCTAAAAGCGAACTGGGCGTATGGCTATCATCAGGTGCTTTTGGAAGCGACGAAAAATGGCATCACGCAAGACATATACACCGGATTCAATGTCCAAGGATTCCAACTCTCGGCGACAATAGACAAAGGGAACACGCTCTATCCAGGGCAGCAATACACCATAACTGCAACAGCCAAGTCCGGAGAAACACCCATATCGGGCGTAAATATCACCAGAACAGAGATACGATATGCAAACAATTGGGACCTTGTCAATGACACCCTCCAGAACTTCGGAGTGACCGGGGACACAGGCTCAAAATCCTACACCTTCACGATCCCTTCAAACGCGAAATCCGGCTCATACGTCATAGTCATAGAGGGAAAGAAAGGCACAGAAGTCCAGGAGACCCATATATGGATAGATGTGAGATCCTTTGATGTCCACTATTACCAGCATGGAAGATACCAGGACTGGCTCTGGCTTGGAACCATACAACCAGGTTCAGCAACTCCTCTGATGCAGATAAAAGTGCAGAAGGGAGGGAGCCCGGTCCAAAACGCGCAGATAAAGACAGCATACCTGATGCGCACTGATGTCTGGCCTCAGGAAAGAGTGAACCTCTCCTATTATAACCTGACAAACACCACGACCGGCACGGATGGCATAGGATACCTTCCCTTCACAGTGCCTGCAAGAAGCAAAGAGAATGCGACGATCCAGGGCGGCTGGTACTCCCTGATCCTCAATATCTCTGATGGTAATACATCTGTTCTCACAGACCTATGGCAAAGCCCGCACATGGAGGTCAGGAGCTATTTCATGATGCTTGACCTGATAAACTCAAGGGGCGATTTCGCGTTCAGCCTCATGACAGGAGAGAACGCATCAGCAGAGTTCAGGGTGGAATACCCGAACAATTACTCAGGGGTTCCAGGGATCGATGTTTCCCTGCTTGCAATAGAATACTCAAATGGCACTGTCTACCGAAATCTTTCACTGATGCCGACAAACGGCTCAACAACAAAATACTACCAGACCAACACGACCGATGCCAATGGTCTTGCAAGGCTCT
>JAIVYC010000139.1:0-2879 GCA_048635645.1 Sulfurovum sp.
GTCGGGAACACAGTAGGCGTTGGAGACACCAAGGAAGAGATAAAAGATGTCGAGAAGATCGTGCTAAAGAAAGAGAAGGAAAGAAAAGCAAAGGAAACAAAAAAGGTCTGGTGGAAAAGAAAACCAGCCGAAGACATGGAAGCCGACGCAGGGATAGCCCCTGTGACAAGACCGAACCTGATGGCATACATATATGCAAAGCTCACGTTCAACCCATGCATGCGACAGAACAGCTATAAATATCTTCACAGACTAAACTAGTAATAATGATTCTAAGCGACAAGGACATCAAAAGCTACCTTGCAGAAGGCAAGCTGGAAATAGAGCCCCTGACAAACCCAGAGCAGCAGATACAACCCTCAAGCGTGGACCTGATACTCTCAAATGAATTCAGGGTATTCGAGCACACAGAAAAGGCATTCATAGACCCGCTGAAGGATGGAGGGCTTGAAGAGTATACAAGGCTGAAAAAGGTCGAGGACGGGCCGTTCATCATACATCCGGGACAATTCGTGCTTGGAAGCACAAAAGAACGCGTCAAGATACCCTATGACCTGGTCGGGAGATTAGAAGGCAGGAGCAGCCTTGGAAGATTAGGGATAGTCGTGCACTCAACAGCTGGGTATGTTGACCCAGGCTTCTACGGGACACTCACGCTGGAGATAGGGAACATGGGAAACATGCCTGTGGCACTTTACCCAGGCATGAGGGTGTGCCAGCTAACGCTTGTCAAGATGAGCTCAGAGCCAGAAAGGACGTATGACAAAAAGCCGGATGCCAAATATCTGGGGCAGAAAAGCCCTGAAGCATCAAAGATAACGGCAGACAAAGAGTTCGTGAAATGAGCAGGCCGAAATTTCTGATACCCAATATATACCGTCTTATTCACGCACCAATCAAAAAGCCAGATAAACAGGATATCTCGGCGCAAGACGCATCCTTTAACACAAAAATCGGGATGCTGAACGGGTGCACGATCCTTTCCTTTGGAAGATACTCCAGAGGTTGCATATCAGGGCTTGCGCAGACAGGCAAGGTGATCCATATCAGCCGAGAGGAAGAGGAGCTCAAAGAGGCAAAGGAACAAGGAATAGGCGTAATAGCTGAAAGGGTTATCTCACTCAGCATCAAAAACAAGGCTGACTGGCTGTTCTCATTTGAATCTGAAGAGCCAAGAGTCGAGCTCCTGTTGATAATAGTGAAAGCCCTTGCGGAAACAAGATGCGGCATAAAACTCCTGTACAGGAAAGAGCAGGCTGATATCGAGAAGATGCTCAAGAGGCTAGGGGAGATATATGGCGCGAAATGCATGAGTAAAAGAGTGATGCTAAAAACAAAAGAGAACAAAGAGGTCATCGCAAGCGTAAGGCTGCATACCCTCTACACGCTTGAAACAAACAAAAAAGCCAGAGAACTCGGAGGAACAGACCTAAAGCTCATAGAAGAGTTGCAAAAGAAAACCAAAGAGAAATATGAGGACGGCCTTGTGGCTGAACTGCTTGACCTGGCCAGGATCAAGGAGATCACCAAAAAACTAAGGATCAAACCATACCAGGTCGCGAACTCGCTGAAAAGGATAGATGCGCTCAGCCGTGATGCATCAGAAGAGAGATACTGCAGCAAGATAATCTATGAATAAGGAGGATGAGAATGGAAGAAGAGAAAGAGATCAACTGGGAACACCACATGCAAAGAGACAAGATCGGAATGATAAAAGAGCTCCTTGATGAAATGAAAAAACAAAGACAAGTATTAGAAGAGATAAGGGATGAACTGAAGAAAGAGTAAGTAAATCCTGAATCTTTATATAGCAATTCTCTTTTATCTTTCTTAATGTACCGCAAACTCCACAAACAGGAAAAGATACAGATAGCAGGCGCAGGCATCTCAGGGCTTTCTGCAGCTATAACACTTGCAAGAGGGGGCAAAGAGGTCGAGGTTCTTGAGAAAAACAAAACCGTCGGCGGGCAGTTCAAAGACAGCGTGCATGCCTTCAGGAACTATCCCACGCCAATGCAGACGATACTTGATGATATAGGGATAGACCTCAAATACACGAATCCCATCTACAAGACATACAAGTATTCGCCTTCCCTGAAAATGGTCGAGATAGACTCAGAGATACCTGTCCATTACACCATACTTAGAGGGAGTGAGAACAAAAAATCCATCTGCCACCAACTGCACAAACAGGCGAAAAAAGAAGGAGTAAAGTTCAGGTTCAACACAAAAGCAGACCCTGCGGATGTGGATATCATAGCCACAGGGCACGGACACACTGATGTCGTAGGATATGGGGCGACATACACAAAAGCCAACATAGACAAGGAAGAGTGCTACCTCTTCTATGACGAGAACTACTCGCCAGGAGGGTACATCTATGTCCTGCCGCACGGGAAAGAGACAGAAGTGGTCACCACATGTTTCAAACACAAGTATTTTGACAATGTGGAGGAGCTGTATGAGTCTCTTATACAGGAAAACCCGGTGCTCAGCAGGATATTAGACGGGGCCAAATACAAGACAGAGGTCTCAGGGAAACTCACCTATGACATAAGGATGTCAGCAAGCAAATCAAGAGACCATTTATATGTCGGGGAAGCCGCAGGATTCGTGGATGCCGCGCGAGGATTCGGGATGATATACGCCCTGGAGTCAGGGCATCTGGCAGCAAGATCAGTAATATCGAACATGTCCTATGAAGAGCTCTGGAAGGCCCACCTGAAAAGAGAGATGATATTCAACTTCAAAAGAAGGATACTCTACCAATTGTGGGACAACAAACACATAGACCATGACTTTGAGAAGTATAGACGGAAAAAGATCAACCTCATGGAGTATGTGCATGAAAGACAGGAGCACCAGCCTGACAAAAAAGA